>CAYIOQ010000031.1:0-9774 GCA_964365055.1 uncultured Candidatus Saccharibacteria bacterium
GGAAGCGCATAGAAATTTCCCGGATCAACGCGTGACGGTACGAGATAGTCTCTAGCTCCCTCAGGTGTCGATTTACCCAAAATCGGAGTTTCAATTTCAACAAAACCTTGTTCCACCAAAAAGTTCCTTATAAACACATTCATCTTCGAACGGTTGCGCATATTACGCTGAAGCCGATCACGCCTAAGATCAAGATAGCGATACGCCATACGTACTTCTTCATTCACCTCCATACCATCGGCAGTAATCTCAAACGGTGGTGTCTTTGCCTCCGCGAGTATCTCAAGTGCTTCTACAAGCACCTCATGCCCTCCGGTAGGAAGATCGTGATTTACCATCTTATCCGGTCGCTTATTTACCTGTCCCTTAATCTTAATCACCCACTCGGGACGCAACTTGCTAGCAAATTCAAAAAGTTCTTTGTTTCCACCCAAAAACACAAGCTGCGCAATACCTGTTCGGTCACGCAAGTCAATAAAAATAATCTTTCCATGATCTCTACGAATAGAAACCCATCCAGAGAGTTCAACTGTCTCCGTCGCCTTATTAATAATATCCCTAATCCATGTTCTCATAGTGATTTAACTATAAAATATCACGCCCAAAAAAGCAAAAAGAGGATATAATCCCGCAGAGACCAACACTCGTCTCCAAGGGGGTGACTGCTATAACCCCCCTATTGTAGCGATAACATCTGACTCCCCCTTGAGGACTCATTTATGATCTTTGCGGAACTATAGATAGAAAGGGCTTTGTTGAATAATTATAAAGCATCATTAACCGTCATTTCGTCGTCTAGTGTTATAACTACCGTTGGACGCCCACGATCTGTTCTAAAAATCTGTTGCGCATGAGCAAGAAGTATATTCATAATCTCTTTTCTTGGGTGGCCATAATTGTTTTTTCCTACTTCGATAATGCTTATTTTTGGTTTAATCATATTCATAAGTTCCTCATCAAGTCCTGTTTTTGAACCATGATGAGGAACTTTCAAAATATCTACCGCAAGAAGTTTCGCCGGAAGTTTCTTAAGTATCTCTTTTGGCACATCAGCAGTAAAAAGAATTGATTTCCCTCCAAATTCTACACGCATAACAATACCTGGATCATTCTTGTCTTTTGCGTTTTTTACTTCAACATCGTTTTTTGGGCTCAACACCAACATGTGCGTTTTTGAAATATCTAACGTATCCCCAGTACGCAACACGATGGGGTTCAAACCTTGTTCGTGCAATATCTTTTTAAACACCCCGAATGTCTGCGTATCGTTTTCGTCCCCATTTCCAAAAACATAATGCACACGATATGTTTTTAAGACATCGATAAACCCCGCAAAGTGATCGCTTTGCGGATGTGTTACTAGAATCGCATCGATACGTCGCGCCCACGGAGGTAAAATACTACCCAGTTCACCTACCGTTCGCTTTCCAGGACCTCCATCGATAACAAAACGCCTCCCTCCTGGTGTGACAAGAAGCGTGGCGTCTCCCTGACCGGCAGAGAGAAAATATGCCTTAAAATCTGAAGAAAAATAAAACGAAACAATTGAAACGTAAAGCCAAACGTCAAATACAAAAACTAAAAAAAGAATACCGAAAAGATGGCGATCGTCTTTCATCATCACTCGCTTTCTGTGACTGTCCTAAAATAAAGCAGACAAGTCCGTTTCCAAGACATAAAGAGATCTTTAAATAGTCGGTGAGATTCATTCTTAAACTCCACAATAGGATCGTGTTGACCATAAGCTCGAAGTTGCACCGACTCTCGTAACTCATCTAACACATCGAGCTGATCCATCCAAAGCTGATCAAGTATGGTAAGAAGAAGTGATTTTAAAAAGGCTGGTTTCTTCTCTTCAATACGATGTTTAATAAATGACTCTTCTAATCTCTTCAGGAACAACGATTGTACCACCTTGCGTATTTCCTCGTCTTCTTTTCCAGAATGATCTTCAATGTACGTTTCAATTTCCTTGAGAAAAATGTCGGCATCGTGAATTATACGATTTGTCGTGCACATTTTCACGAATTCTTCGAAATTCCATTCTGACATGTGTCCACTCGTTTCAACCCTTACAAACTCCTTCATTGCATCCATTAAAATATCTTCAAACTCCGCAGCGACAAAATCATCAGCCATTCGCAAAATATCATCCCTTTTCTTATATACCGCGTAACGTTGCTTATTTAATACGTCATCATATTCAAGCACTCGTTTTCGCGCATCGAAATGAAACCCCTCCACTTTTGATTGAGCAGATTCTATCATACGCGTTACAAGAGGAGATTCGATAGGCATCGATTCAGGCACATTCATCCGCTGCATCATCTCCTTAAGTTTTTCTCCTCCGAAAATTTTTACCAGATCATCTTCAAGTGAGATAAAAAACCTACTCTCTCCACCATCTCCCTGTCTACCACTACGTCCTCGTAGCTGGTTGTCGATACGTCGCGACTCATGTTTTTCTGTTCCAATAACATACAAACCCCCCAGTTGTTTTATTTTTTCCATCTCCTCGGGTATTACTGGGTTACCTCCCAAAATAACATCGACACCACGCCCCGCCATATTTGTTGCAACGGTTACTCCTTTATATTTCCCCGCCTGAGCAATAACACCACCCTCTTTTTCATGTTGTTTTGCGTTTAACACTTGGTGACGAACCCCCTCGTGATACAACAGAGTAGAAACTATTTCGTTATTTTCGATGGATGTCGTTCCCACAAGCACGGGTTGCCCAATTTCATTTCTTTTCTTAACCTCTTCAATTACCGCAAGCCACTTCGCACTTTTTGTTTGAAAAATAAAATCTGGCTTATCCTTGCGCACCATAGGACGATTGGTGGGAATTTCTATAACATCGAGGCCGTACACCTTATGAAACTCTTCGGCGCTCGTTTTTGCGGTACCCGTCATGCCAGACAAGGTTGTATAAAGTCTAAAATAATTTTGGATAGTTACCGACGCAAGTGTCCTTGATTCTTTCTTAATAGCAACGTGCTCCTTTGCTTCGATTGCTTGATGGAGACCTCCGCTATAACGTCTTCCATGGAGCATTCTCCCCGTAAACTCATCAACAATAATAACCTCTCCATCCTTTACGACATATTCCTTGTCCTTACGATAAAGCGCCTGTGCCTTTAATGAACTTTCAAGATAATGAAGATAACGAAAACCTGCTGGGTCATAGGCGTTCGGAAGTCGCAACATACTTTCAATTTTCGCAATACCTCCTTCGGTAAACGTTGCTGAATGAAGTTTTCTATCTACAACATAGTCCTCTTCTTCTTTGAGCCGTTTTACAACCTGCGCCATCTCGCGATACAAATCACTCGATTCTTCCTGTGGCGCTGAAATAATAAGTGGTGTGCGTGCTTCATCGATAAGAATGCTATCTATTTCGTCAACGATTGCAAAAGAATGACCACGCTGTACCTTCTGGTCTAACGAATGCACAAGATTATCCCGGAGATAATCAAATCCAAATTCCGTATTAGTACCATAAACAATATCTGCTTCGTACGCCTCTTTGCGTGAAATAGGTTTTAAAAAATTTTGCACAACGTGAAAACCACCCTCCTTATCTCGCGTTATATCTAACTCTTTCTTGTTTTCGTGAACAAGATGAGCTGGATCATATAAGAAACTACCCTCTGATGTAATACAGCTTGTAGTAAGACCAAGAAAATCATAAATCTGCCCCATCCATACTGCATCACGTCGCGCAAGATAATCGTTCACTGTGATTACGTGCACCGAACTCTTCAGAGCACGAGCATAAGCCGGAAGTGTTGCCACAAGGGTCTTACCCTCTCCAGTCGCCATCTGCGCAATATCGCCCTCATAAAGCACCATGCCTCCAATAAGCTGTACGTCGTAATGGCGTTGCTTGAGCGTTCTTCGTGCTGCCTCACGCACAAGCGCAAAAGCTTGAATCATACGCTCGTCGGTTTCAGTGTTACCTCTCAACGAACGCGAAAACTCGCGCAGTTCTTCATCGCTTTTGTTTTTTAACGCCTCTTCTTGCGCATTAATTTCGATAACTTTTTTTCGATAATCTTTGAGTACACGCCCCTCGCCGAATAATTGTGTAAGGATTTTTTGTAACATCTTGACAAATTGGATAAAAAAGGTATATAATTATAATCTTAATACACGTATTAGTAACGCGCCAAACGTGTAGATATTACGTTTGTAGCACCCAGTTTAAATGTATGCAATACGGAAAACATTATATCTTAGAGTGCACGGTGGAGCAGAACGATATGCTCACAAATTTAGAGGGAGTTAAGACCTTCTTTGCTTCCATTGTAAAAACACTTCATATGACACCGGTTTCGGAATGTGTCTCATACGTTTTTCCAGGATCAAATGGAATCACGGCGTTTCAAGTCATAGCAGAATCTCACATCTCAATCCACACATGGCCTGAATATAACTACTTCTCATTTGATGTTTTTTCTTGTAAGGATTTTGATGACAGCGCACTTGATGCGCTTGTGCACCAAAACTTTCCCATCGCAAAAAAGGTAAGCCAAATCATACACCGCGGAACACTCATGATGAACGAAGCTGATCTTTTAGGAGCACCAGAGACAACCCCAGCTACCCCAACCGCTTCTCTTTAAGTTCACGCACACCACGCCTTCTCTGTACTGATTTCCTATCCTTATACGCCTTTATAAGTCGAGTGAGTTCGTCTTTAATTTCATCAATAGCGGAATACATGTCAAGATTGGTACTTTCAGCACGAAGCACAGACCCTGGAAGCTTAAGATTTACCTCTGCATAATACACCTCCCCTTGTTTGTGGTGACGCGATGTTTTCGAAACCTCGACTCTCGCCTCAGCCACACCACTCTCTTCGTATAAACGGACAAGCTTGCTTAGTCCGTTTATTTTTTCACCAATATACTGCTCTAATCCAGGAGTGAGCTCAATATTTTTTGCACTTACAATAATCTTCATACCAGGTAGTAGAAACTCGACTGTGTCACCTATTGTCGAAGTTTTTAAAATTTAGTTGGTTATTAAATACTTTTTATAATGCCTAACGCATTCACTCATTCATTCTGTCGAGTTTTCACTACCTGGCATACGTAATTATTCTAACCCAAGCTCCAAAAAACACAAACTCCCACTTACATGGGAGTTTGATAAGAGAAGAAGTAATTATTTCTTCTTCTTTGCTTTTGCTTTTGCTTTCTTCTTTGCAGCCATTGTAGCATTCACTCTGCTCGCCTGCTTGCGCAAGCTAACGCAGAATGATTATTGTTTTTTTTGTCATCACATAGTAATCGACTGTATTACCACATGAAAACAATAATCTATTCCTATTCTTATTCTATACAATTAATTTCAAATTGAATTGTGGATAACTATGAAAAAAATATTTTCTGTTGACGCAAAATTCTGAAGCGGTACAATGATGGTATTGGTTTTGCTTAGGTTGATCTGCTAGCTAGCACTCACTTAATTCAAATGACGTGGAGTATAACTCTAGCAGATCACTCTGAGCAAAACTTCAAAAAAAAGAAAAACCGCCATCTTTGTGGCAGTTTTTTATTTATTTTATTTAACCAAATACCCCGCGCGTTTCAAGATCACGCAAACGCTTATATATTCCATTCATACGTGCTAATTCTTGATGCGTGCCAATCTCTTCAATTTTTCCATCATTAAGTACCACAACAAGATCGGCATTCATGATAGTGCTAAATCGGTGAGCGATAATCAACGTCGTACATGTGCGATCAATCATTGCCTGATCAATTGCTCTTTGAATGTGTTCTTGAGAAATTGCATCAAGCGAACTTGTCGCCTCATCAAGAACAAGAACATCCGGATCACGATATAATGCGCGTGCTATCGCAAGACGCTGACGTTGACCCCCCGAAAGACGGACACCATCTTCACCAATCATTGTGTCATAGCCATTGGGCAGTGTTTCAATAAACTCTTCTGCAAAAGCACGTCTTGCCGATACCTCTTCGTATCCTTCTGGAGCGTCAGGACGAACCATTCGAAGATTTTCTCGTATTGTTGCATCAAAAAGTTCTACATTTTGTGTCACGATACCAATCGTCTCTCTTCTATACTTTGTATAATCCCTATCTCGCAGATCTACGCCGTCAATAAGGATTTGTCCCCCTTGCGGATCAAACTCGCGCAAAAGAAGAGATGTGAGTGTAGTTTTTCCACTACCGGAAGAACCAACAAAGGCAACGGTCATCTTTGGTTCAATTACCAAATTAATATCACGCAACGCATCTTGTTTCCCTTCAGGATATGAAAACGACACACCCTTAAACTCAATACAACCCTTTGATTCTTCGGATACCACAACGCGTTCTGGTTGTCCTACCTCAGGCATGATGCCAAAAAGTTCAATAAGTTCTCTGCATGCTTCAACACCCTCGTTCAGACGACGCTGAAAATCAGATAGCCGATACATATTCGAAAACACTCTCTCCATCCACATGATAGTGAGAACAACCTCGCCTATTCCTCTTGCAGGAACAAACGTCCAAAACACAACAAGATACATAACAACGCGTGAGATGGACACCACATGCTCCTGTCGCACAAAACAATTGGTATATTTTCTGTGTCGTACCATCTCGTCGGTATAGAACTGAGTCAAAAGTTTTGCGTGTTCATCATTCTGAATTTCCTCAATACCAAATTGCTTCAACGTTCTCCAGTTTTGTGTAAGCTCAGAGCCATCACGCTCAATACGTTTCATTTGTTTTCTCGAAGCCTTACGAAGAGGTGCCAATTGTCTTTCGTTGTACATCATCATGGCAACAAACAGTGCAACAGAAGAAAAAGCCACCGCGCCAAATTGCCATCCCAAAAATGATACGCCTATGCTCGTAAAAAGCACTCGCACCACCGTAGGCAACGTATCAAAGATAAAGTTATCAATAAGGTGTTCTACCTTCGTAATATTTTTATCAAGAATAGATTCTTTTTCACCTGTTGAATGTGCTATGTGCCATGCCGTATCAAGCCGAAGCTCCTTACGATGTCCATGTCCCCACAACATACTCCACATGCGCCAATAAAAATCATGCCGGCGAGTATCCATCTCACCTCTCACAATCGAGCCAATGGTATAGAGCGCGAATATTGAGACACAAATCCATACAAGGTTGGTAATTTGTGCACCACGTTGAAGCTCATCAAGGAATTGTTTCGTCGGATATATCTGAAACACCATAATCACTTCAGCAATGATAAGCCACAGAAACGTCATCAGGGTTATGCGTTTTAAGGCGACAATGTCATCTGCGACTTCTTTTTCTCGACTAAGCTTCCTTAGAAACTCGCGAATCATTGCAATCCCCATCGCGCACCACTCCTTTCTTTTTCAACGATCTCCTCTTATTATTACTATCTCATGTATCTTCTTGTACGTCAATCCCGTTAGAAATCGCGAAGGCCTGCAGCGCTTCTATTTCTAACGGGATCAATACCACCTCCAAAAATAAAAAAGACGGCATTGCCATCTTTTTTACTATTAATTTTTACGTAAGTCCAAGTCGAGGAAGGATATGTTGTTCAAATAACTCTCTCACCGAACACTCAAGCTCTTCTCTACTTCCTACGTTTTCAATTCGATAATCAGCGCGTGCTCCAATTTGTGGAATTTCGAGCTCTGTAGGCGCCTCCTCTTCGCACAAAAACTGCTCAAAAGTTTTTTCACTCTCTCCAGGACGAGACGCTCGCGGCCTTCCATACCGAGTTGCAACGGGCGCTGTTACGTAAAGTATCATCGAGCCCGGGATACTACGAATCATCTCCTCTTCGCTCGTCCTTCGAATACCATCAACGATAACAACCGTCGTAGCACACTTCATAATTCTTGTACGCACAGCCCTGGCAAGCGTCCCATCTCCAAATCCAGTATTCATCATCTGTCCAAATTTTTGCTGATTCTCTCTGGTTGACGACAAGTGCCAGAGAGTAAGAGATTCATTGATAATGTCAGAAAATCTGTGCCGCGAAAATCTCGTTTCATTGATTTCGTAAAGTAAATGACCAATGCGCACATCTCTATCCACGAGCGTTTTCAAGATGTCTCCAACCGTTTCTTTTCCTCCACCCTTTTCTCCCGTAATACCGATTACAATACTAGTACTTCTAAAGGCGCGCCCCAACACAAAAAATGCCTCCTCAAGCGAGCTCACCACGTAAGTTGGTTTCGCATCAATAATTCTCTCTCTCGTATTATACCCTTCTGTAAAACCAAAAGTTTTCATGCCAAGTTTCTTGGCAATAGAAATGCCCTCATGGGTATCATCAATATAAAATGCCTCTTCTGGTTTTACGTCAAAATGCACGAGTACTTCCGCAAGGGCTTTGTTCTTAGGCCACGCACCACCACGCACATAATCAAAAACTTCTCCGAGGTTAAATTGTGCAACACGTCTCATAAGCACTTCGGGAATCTCTGCACTTACAATAGCGAGCTTCAAACCAAGCCGTTTCATGCACATCAAAATATGTTTCGCGGTCTTAGGGTCGTGTAGCTGGACTCGATCCCAATTCTCTTCAAATACCCGCGTACGAATTGCGTTGTTGATATTAAGATCAAAATTCGTAATGCCGTGCTGAATATAAAACTTACTAAAATCTGACTCGATTTCGTTTTGATACTCACGCAGTGTTGGCACAGGAACCCCGAACGCCTCAAAAATCTTTTCAGTGCTCAAATACGCAAGCCACAAATCATTCAAAAGTGTCCCATTCCAATCACATACCAGAAGCCTTGGCCTCAAGAGTATCACCTCTTTATTTTCTAAGAACTATCGAAAGTATATCAAAATAAAAAATAATGCATTATTGACAAAAAGAATATTCCCTGAGCGAAGTCGAAGGGTCTTCCTACTCCTTGAAAGCTACGAACAGAAAGCTACAACATAAAAGCGTCATTATGACATGTCATAATGACGCTTCTTCATCTACAGGCTCACACGTAAAGTCTCCAATTTAAATTTTAAATTTGTCCATAAATAATAAGGCCCCACTTGTGTAGGGTCTCATGATCGGGGTCGCTGCCCCTAGTTATTTAGGTGCTCGAATGCCTTTGGCTGGCTTTCGTGTCGAGCACCTATATTTTCAACCTGGCATCGCTCTTGCGCTGCCTCCTTTCTTTTCCGGCACTCATTGCCGGCGGTCGATGCCCCTGCATTTCTGCGTCAGGGCGGGGGTGGGAATAGGTCGGGACCCGCCGTGCTGTGGTGTTCGCCATTTTTAAATGTCGATACACGCCCGCGTGCGATGGTCGCCCGACCTCTCCCAAAACTTCCGGGTTATGGAGACGACGGCTCTTGCGCTCTCCGCCTCTGCCCACTCGAGGGGCTCTCCACAACCCTAGCGTCACAGAAAACCAACTGGGTACCGACGCATCTGCGTGTCCTTCCTCCTTTCTGGTGCGGCATGGGTTGCCCGACACCAAATTTTTTTGGACCCCGCGCGACCCTACTGGCCGGTCGGGGCGCCATAGACAGCAGTGCTCACTATGGGCTTCTTTGTCTGTCCCATAGCCAACAACTTCTTGTCGCAGTTACGAATCTTCATTCTTTCACATCCTTGAATCAAAATTTCTAAGTACATTATAGCATATTTACAAATATTGTCAAGTACCTAAAAACATGGTGGATTCTACTCTCTTGAGTGTAGTTCGAGAAAAAAGCGAGAAGCGGAGTAAACGATATTAAAGAGATATCGTGTCGAGCATCGGAGCTTTTGACGAAGAAATACACCAAA
>CAYIOQ010000032.1:0-9766 GCA_964365055.1 uncultured Candidatus Saccharibacteria bacterium
TCTCCGAACTGCTCAATAAAAGTTAAAATTAACACCTAAAAATTGCCTTTACTCCTATAAAAAGGGCTGTGCAGAGCTCTGCGCGACCCCTCCCGCGCAGAGCCATTCCAGGCTTAATTTTGCGGATTCATTTTCGGTCGGGACGCAGGGAATCGAACCCTGATCGCACGCTCCCAAAGCGCGTATACTACCATTATACGACGTCCCGTTATCTAAAAAATTTAGAATATTTCATTGTACATAGGTTTGCCGAATTTATCAAATATGATATAGTATTTCAATCTCTCCCCGTAGTTCAACGGATAGAACGAGGGACTTCTAATCCCTAGATAGAGGTTCGATTCCTCTCGGGGAGACAAGCTGGTTGTAAATAACTACGTTTTAGTTATTATTAGTTAATTTAAAATATTAATTCATGGTGCCTGTAGTTTAATGGCAGAACGCCGCTCTGTGGCAGCGGTCACGGGAGTTCGATTCTCCTCAGGCACCCCAGCTATAAGAAGGGGCTTGTTGCGTGTAAGAAAAAGTGTAATTCTAACTCTGGGTGATTTTGCCCAGTTGTTAGTTACCTGTTTTTATCTCTCATTTCCCATATCTATAACTTTATAAAGTTCAGTTATTTTGACTAACTTTATAAAGTTTGGTAATATGATAAATATTCATTACAAATTAAATTAGGCTTTTATGAATACACGTCAAAAACTGGAGATAATCCAAAAAATGTTGGGGTTAACCCAAACCAAACTGGCCGAAAGGTTCGGTGTATCTTTTGCCGCTTTTAATAGTTGGTGGACAGGGAAATCCAACCCCAGAGCAAAAATGCAGGTTTTGATTGATGAGCTCTTTTTGGAAGTAACAGGACAAAAGACAATCCCTCCTGACCAACTAACAGCTAAAAAACAAGCCATCCAACAAAAGTCCAAGGAATATGGAAGTGTCATAAATGAAATTTTAGATAATCCTGATGTTCGTGATCAGTTTATTTTGAAACTCACCTATCACAGTAATAGCATTGAAGGCAGTACGCTTACCGAGCCAGACATAGCAGCCATTCTTTTTGATAACGCGGCTTTGCCCAATAAAAGCTTGACCGAGCAATTGGAAGCGAAAAATCACCAGACAGCTTTAAATTATCTATTTGACCATATTTCTAAAAAAGAAAAAGTTGATGAGGCCTTAGTGCTTAAACTTCATAGTATTCTTATGAATGGTGTTCGTCCGGACGCTGGTGTATATCGCAATCACGGAGTCAGAATCACTGGCGTTAATTTGCCGACTGCAAATTATATGAGTGTTCCGAAACTAATATCAGAAGTAATGACTAGTATAAATAAAAAAACTAAGGACATTGTGGCCTTATCTGCCGGTGTGCATAGTAAGTTTGAACAGATTCATCCATTCGGAGATGGTAATGGTCGTGTCGGTCGCTTGCTTATGAATGCTATGTTGCTTAGCGCAAACTTCGCTCCGGCTATTATTCGCCAAGAACAAAAACGACTTTATTATACCTACCTCTATAAAGCTCAGACCAAAGAGGATCAGAGCCAATTGGAGGATTTTCTCTGTGAAGCAGTAATGGACGGATTCAAAATACTGGATCGGACAGATATAAGATAATCACTGATTACTTCACGCTTAAAATGTATGATTTCTATCAGTGAACAACAGCTTGAATTATTTATGTCGCTGTTCCGAGGAAGAACAGATGTTTATGCTCGTCACTGGGAAAAAGATGGCCGGTCTGGATACCGTCCGGCCTATGAGTTTAATTGGGATGAATTCATGGCGCACAAACGGCGTGGCGGTTCGATGAAAGATTTTGAAAACAAGAAGCTCATACCGCTAACCAAAGATGTTGTTAAGAAACATCTACTCGGCCAGCACGTTGTTGGAATTTATCCGATACTCCCCGAAAACACATCATATTTTATTGCGGCCGATTTTGATGGCGAAAATTGGCTCTCCGACAGTAATGCATTTATCACGGCCTGCACAGAGGCTAGCCTTTCCGCATATCTTGAACGATCACGATCCGGCAATGGCGGTCATGTTTGGATTTTCTTTGCCGATAGCTATCCATGTTATAAAAGTCGGCAAATTGCGCTCGAGTTAATCCGCAAAGCCTTTCACGTTTCTGAATTTGAAAAAGAGGTCAGTTTTGATCGTCTATTTCCCAATCAAGACACATTGACTGGTGCTGGTTTCGGGAATCTTATCGCCTTACCGCTTCAGGGCAGATCAGTCGCATCAGATAATGCAGTTTTCATTGACTCAAATACAGGGAAAGTCGTTCCCGATCAATGGCGATTCTTAAGTGCCGTCAAACGACATACTATTTCCGAATTGGAATCTGTCCATAAATTACTTTTCTCCGATCCGGGCAAGCCGATGCCGAGTATTTCGGTTAGCGGTAGTCTCAGTATTTTGGTAAGCAATCAGATTGAATTGCGCCGCTCAGAGCTTTCTCCTGCACTTATTCATTTTTTGAAGGAAGAGCTTAATTTTCTTGATACCGAATATCTCACCAAGCGAAGGTTAGGGAAATCCATTTACAAAGTACAAAAATATTTTAAGTTGATAGATGAGAGCGGAGACGCTGTCTCACTACCCCGTGGATTTTTGCAAACACTCGTTGGTTTTCTTAAAGAGAACAATGTCGCTCACACTATACGATTTGATATTCCTCGTTTTGAAGAAACTTCCTACCAGAGCCAGATTGATCTGACACCGGCTCAAGCTCCAATTGTGCAAACAGCAACAGGGTGTGATCAGGGTGTCATCGTTGCTCCTTCGGGTAGTGGTAAAACTATTATCGGACTAGAGCTTATAGCTCGCCGGCAGTTTCCGGCCTTGATTCTCGTCCACCGTAAGCAATTGCTCGATCAGTGGGTTGAAAGGATACAAACATTTTTAGGCATCGCTAAAACTCATATCGGTCAGTATTCCGGAACGAAGAAAAAACTGGGAAAGCAGATAACTGTTGGTTTGTTGCAAAGCCTGGCTCGCAAAGGCGATCTTACTGAGTTAAAAGATAAATTCGGCACGATCATTGTGGATGAGTGTCACCATATACCTGCCGCAACGTTTAGAGAAGTCATCGCGCAACTGAACCCCAAATACATTTATGGCCTCACGGCCACACCAAAACGAAAGCACAACGACGAGAAGCTGATTTATATCTATATCGGCGATGTAATTGCTCAAATGGAAACTTCGGATATTGTTCCGGCCATAGATTCTCCCCGACAGCCACCTGAAGTTTTAGTCCGCACAACCAAGTTGAATATCCCGTTCAAATTCACGACCGACCACCTTCAACTTTTAGCCAAGGTCATATGCTTTGATACTGCCAGAAACCAGATGATTATTGAGGATATTTTAAACAAGGTAGGCGATGGTAAAAGATTGCTTGTGTTAAGCGAGCGAAAAGAGCACTTAGAAATTTTGGCAATGTATCTTAAGGGTAAATGCGAGACGATTGTAATCTCAGGGGATGATTCGGCGAGATCAAGAAAATCAAAACTTAAACAAATCGAGTCCGGACACTATCGAGTCATCCTTTCCACCGGCCAATTCTTTGGCGAGGGTATAGATATTCGAGGGATTTCTTGTCTTATTTTGGCATTCCCTTTTTCGTTCGAGGGCAAGCTTGTCCAATATATGGGACGGCTTCGAGATATTGGCGAGCAGAAAACGATTGTTGATTATCGGGATACACAAATTCCATTCTTGGAGAAACAGTTTAAGCAACGGGAACGGCACTATAAAAAATTGAAGGCGCAGATTAAGTAAATATGACTCGGCATAATTTGCTTAACATTGTTTGAGTTAAGCAAATCGTCCCAAGCTCTCAAATTTGGTTTTTACGGCTCGTCAGTGTCTCAATTGGTGCAAAGCTCTTACTCTCGGCACAAAGCTCGCCACGAGGGCAACCAGTGGGCGAAAATCGGTTACTTCTTGATGGACAGGAAGTCATAGTTGTAGAACTTCGCAACTTTCTTGATATTGTTTATTTTTTCGCGTACCGTAACCATATACTGCTTGTCCTCAAGCACGGTTATGAGACCGGACAAGCCGCGACCCCATCGTGTAAATTGTCTAAAATGCGTAGATTAAATAAGGACTTTTTAGTTCTAATCTGATAGGCTTTTGGTATATGACAGAAAAATATATAACAAATATTCAGGAGAGAGTTGTTGATTTATTGCATTCTATTTCTTCCGATCTCGGTGCGGCTTCAAAAGAGAGATGTAGTGAAGTCGCTCGTTTAGTTGGATGCTGGATATTAGATGATCATCCTGATTTTGAGATATCTATTTTGAGGGGAGAGTTCGAAAATGGTTTGGCTCATGATGTGTTGACAGTAAAACAATCAGATAGCTTTACTATTGTTGATCCTACAGTGTGGCAATTCTTTCCAAAGGATGACACAATTGTACTTGGTACATTTTCCACAATGCCTGAAGCAGAACTATTTTTGAGTCGGCGATATGGTGGAATATGGCATGTTTCAGAGAAAATGAAAACATGTACAACCGAGTACTCCGCAGAGCTTTTAGAGATTATTGTGAAAAGCTAGGAATATGTATGTATACCGCCCATTAAAGCAGTTTTTCTTAATCTCCGGATGTCTTAAAATGGAAAGGGCCCTATTGCAGGGTCCTTTTGTTTGGTGCGCGCGGATGGACTTGAACCACCGACCAGCAACTTATAAGGCTGCTGCTCTAACCACTGAGCTACGCGCGCACGATTTGTAAAAGCCTGCTAGAGGTCACACGTTGTGTAACATAGCGGGCGGTACCTTAGTTCTTCGGCGGAGGAGTGCGCTTGCACTCTCGTTCTGCCTGCTCCTCGGCGTTGGCCTTCTTGGCTGCTTCGCTGGCCTCACGCGTCTCATATCGACGCGAGAACCAGTTCTTCTTTTTTTCTGTTGATGCGGGTTGTGACATCTCTGCCACCTCCTATTTTGATTTCGGTGTTATCCGATTGTGATTACATTATAGCATATTATATAAAAATGTCAAGCACTTCACATTGCGATCTGTTCGTGCTATTAATCTTCTTAGTTCTTTGGTTTCCCGAAGGAGGTGAAATAATGATGAGAAAGACGCAGAAAAGAGAATACGTAAAGCCGGTTTCAGGTGTGTTGATCGTGGTTCCAAAATTAGGACTTCATATTGGTGATCTTCGACGAAGTATTGAAGAGGCGAATCTCGACGCACCACATGTTACCGAATCTTTTTGTAAAATCAATGTGCCGTGCGGGAAAGAAGCACAGCATGTGAGAAAAATCAGAAAACTTTCTTTTGTTGCGGAGGCACAAAGATACTTTCATTTCGATCCACCGAATTAAAAATATGCCGCCACGCTGAATGGCGGTTTTTCTTTTGTGCTTTAGGGGTGGTATATACAATATATGTTTATTCGTATCGGTTCTTATATCTGGACGCAGCACGTAAAACAAAAAATGAGATTTTATGGACTTTCCGAGGCGCGCATAAAACGCGTTGTTCGATTTCCAGAACGAATCGAGGAGGGAATTGCGCCAAATACTGTAGCGTGCATGCAGAAGACGACAAATGTAAAAAAACCGCAGGAGATCTGGGCGATGTACCAAATACAACATAAAAACGGGATAAAAGTTATTAGTGCTTGGAAATATCCTGGCGTAAGCCCAAAAAACAATCCTATCCCCCAGGATATTCTTGACGAGCTTAAGAGTCTGCTTAGTTAGACTATTTTCTCTCTACGAGTTTTAGTGTTGTCTCAACATTTTTCCCTCCTCGGAAAATTTTGAGTACAAGACTGTCGCCAACTTCAAAGTTGTTAAGCATATCTTGGAGAGTAACATCTCGTGTGATCTTTTCATTATTACACTCCAGAATAATATCGTGTTCGAGGATACCTGCTTTGTCCGCGGGAGAGTTAGGAACAACAGCTTGGTCGTAAGGGTCTTGTCTAATTACGAGTGCACCATAATCAACATCAAGTTTAAAGTGTCGTTGAAGAGCATCATTGAGGATGATGTATTTCACGCCAAGAAGAGGTTTTCTGATTCTTCCAAATTCTTTAAGATCTTCTAAATCTTTTTTTGCCGCATTGATGGGAATAGCAAAACCAATGTTTTGTGCGCCAAAAATAATTGCCGTATTGATACCAACAACTTCGCCTTCCATATCAAGAAGAGGGCCACCAGAATTTCCTGGATTGATTGCCGCATCTGTCTGGATAAGACCACGCAATTCTTCTGTTTTTGCTCCTGGTTCGATTTGTGCGGGTATGTGTCGTGAGACGCCAGAAACAATACCACGCGAGACGGTGTTTTTAAACATGCCGAGCGCATTGCCGATGGTGAGTACATCTTGTCCAAGCTCTATGTGGGAAGAGTCACCGAGGGGGAGCGCGTATAGATTATCCGCTTTGATCTTGAGAATAGCCACGTCGTTTATGGGATCTCGGGCAATAATTTCCGCCTCATACGTTTTATTGTCGTCGGTTACTACGGCGTATTGTGCATTGGGCTCACTAATAACATGGCGGTTGGTGAGAATGACTCCACTTGCATCAACAATAAAACCAGATCCGCCACCTATCTTTACCATGCCATGACCATCAATATCTTCTGGAGAAATGTGTGGCTGGTCTGCGCCAACAGAAGATGTTCCTGGGAATTGTTGTGCAGAGAGTTCTTTTTCAAGTTCTTTTACATCTTTCGAGATGGTGATGCTTACAACGGCGGGCATCGCTTTTTTAATAATAGCAATGAGAGGTGAATGTGTTTTCATAGAAATGTTATATAATTCTCTTCTTTACTATACCTTTTTCTAAAAATAAAAAAACTTTTTCATTATGCTGGGTATATATTGTGCCATAAAAGTTGTGGGCTCAGTAGGGATCGAACCTACTACCTCGTCGATGTCAACGACGCGTTCTACCAATGAACTATGAGCCCATTTAGTTTTCTACTACCCGTTTACAGAATAATTGGCTAATATACATCAGTTTTCTTTTTATCGCAACATTTCCACATCGTAGTGCGCAAACACCTTTATAATGTGGGTACGTTTTTGACCCCACAGTTCTCTTGTCTATATTGATCTGCTTAAAATTTTGTATAGGAAGTCCAAGTTTCTTACTCCAAAATTTTTTCATGTTTTCAGGATCTTGGTCTGCTCTAAGATGTAATTCGCATCGTATTTTGCAAGTGTCGACATGATAAATTTTTTTCAGGCATAACAAGAAAAATTTCAGTATCAAGGGATTAGAATTTCCAAGGCTTGTGTCGTCTGTAGTTTTCGCCCCCTCCCCTAAGTAGAGAATGGCCAATGCAAGTTCGAGGATATATTTGTTATCGTTGTTAATGTGACATAATGTTGAAAGTGCTTGTTTATATGCTTCTTTTAATCTTTTTTGTTTTTCTGCATTATGCCATAAAACCGCCTTTTTACGTGCTTTTACTAAACCATTTTTCCAATTTTGTAATAACTTATCCTTTTGTGTCGAAGAGAGCTTGATATTCTTGAACCAGCCACTCAATGTAGAACGGGGTATTCCTAAGCGGTGTTCTATTTTGCCGATAGATAACCCCTTTTTACGCAAGTTCATTGCAGAATCTTTCAATTTGTACCACTTTGACTTCATTGATACATTATAGCATC
This sequence comes from uncultured Candidatus Saccharibacteria bacterium, assembly GCA_964365055.1. Classification (GTDB taxonomy): domain Bacteria; phylum Patescibacteriota; class Minisyncoccia; order UBA6257; family JACRHW01; genus JACRHW01. Next base: position 7,659 of record CAYIOQ010000032.1, read on the forward strand.
AGAGGTACAAATTTCAATTATTTCTTGTGAATACACCAGATAGCCATTCGGCTGTTTGGCGGATCATTTTCTTATCTTTTTCATTCAGTGATTTTTGGTGTATGGCAAAGAGAATGTTTCTTTGAGTTGTTGTTTTTGTTCCATATGAGTGAGTTATTTATATCCTTTTGCCTGAAGTTTGAAAAGACGAGCGTAGGTACCATTGCGTTTTTTTACTAACTTTTCGTGGGTGCCAAGTTCTTGTAGTGCTCCTTCTTCGATAATAGCAATGGTGTCTGCTTGGCGCACGGTTGAAAAGCGGTGGGAGATAAGGATAACTGTTTTGTCTTTTGGGAGTTGTTCGAGTTTTTCAAAAATTTTTGCTTCTGCTTCTGCGTCGATCGAGGAGGTGGGTTCGTCGAGGATGAGAATGCTAGGGTTTCGATAAAATGTACGAGCAAGTGCAAGTTTTTGCCATTGGCCGATAGAAGGTTCGACACCGCCCGCAAAATCTTTTCCAAGCATTTGTTCGTAGGTATGTTCCCACGCTTCTATGAAAGTATCTGCTTCGCTTGATTGCGCCGCCTTCTTAACTCGTTCGAGGGATGGCATGTCTGATGTCCTTCCGGCAGAGATCGTTTCTTTTACAAGAAAATGATAACGCGCATAATCCTGAAAGATAGCACCGAGTTGATAGTACCAGCTTTCAAGATCTATAGTTTTTATGTCATGTCCATTGATGAGAATTTTTCCTTCTTGAGGATCATAAAATCTACAGAGAAGTTTGACGAAGGTGGTTTTACCGGCGCCGTTGATTCCAATAATGGCAAGTTTTTCCCCTGGGGTAATGCGAAGAGAAAAATCTTTAAGTACAAGTTTGTCTGTGCCAGGGTAGGCGAAGGAGACATGATCAAAAATAATCCCAGGTGTTTCGTGGGGAGGTAAGATGATTCCTTTTTCAGGTTTTTGTATTACGGGTTTGATATCAAGAAATTTGAATGTGTCGGTTAAAAAGAGATTGTCTTGATATTGTCTCCCCAGGTTAGAAAAAAGACCAGAGAGTGATCTACGAAGACTCCCCACCGACCCAAAGAGAAAGAGCATGGTACCAATGAGTATATGTCCTTTCACAATTTCTAATACAAAGTACACGAGAGCAAACGCCATGACGCATTGTGAGAGGATAAGTACGAGGAGCTCGTTTCGGAGTCGTATGCGTTCATTTTTGTCTTCTTCTTTGCGGAATCCTCTAAAGAGATCTTTTATAATAGAAAGGAAGTAGTAGGTGTTTTGAAATAGTTTTAATTCGATGAGGGAGGGGAGGGTGTTAAAGTGGCCCTGAAGTTCCCAGTATTTTCTTCGTTCTTCTGAACGTTTTGAGTGAATACTCCAAACGCGTTCTCCATAGCGCGTCTCGGCGACGAGCTCGGGAATTGTTCCCACAAGGACGATGAGAAAGATCCACCACTGCGCAAAAAGAAGGATGGTTGATGCAATAGCGACTTCTACGATACCGCTGATAATATAGAATTGTCGATCAACAAAATTACGTAGTCTCCACATTTCCTCGGCGACTTTATTAAACAAATCTTTTTGTGTAGGGTTTTCGTGGGTCGCCACATCGAGCTCTCCCTTTTTTTTGATAACGAGTACGTCAAATTTTTCCTCAAGATAGAGCCTGAAGGATCTCTCAAGGTAATCTTGGATAGTATAGAGAAAAGATGGGGCGAGCGTTGGGAGGGTACTTATGAAGATAAGTCCGATGAGGTAGGGATTGAGTAGATTTGTCCCTGCCGTCTTTATTAATTCATTTACGAGAAGCCCCTGTGCGCCTGATTGTAAAAAAACTATAACAGAGCTTAAAAGGGTAATAAAAAAAAGCGCGAGAATGGTATTTCTTTTTTCACGCCATATTATATTTTTTACACGACCCCAGTTTTTTATAATCTCTTTTGGCAGGGCGAATCCATTCCCCCAGACAAATGTTTCGCCCTGCCGAGTCCGCATTAGTTTTCAGGGTTTTCCGCAAAGTGGGTTCTGACTTTTTCAAACAAACACCACCAAATTTGATTTCCCGAAGAAGTTGCCTCGGGGCTTCGCCCCTCGGCATTGGTTTCCGCCAAGAAATT
>CAYIOQ010000033.1:0-4299 GCA_964365055.1 uncultured Candidatus Saccharibacteria bacterium
TTTTCTTCATACCTTTGTAGTGTACGAAGTTGCATTTCAAAAGAGAATTTTCGAGGAGTAGAAGGATGGATATGGTGACGAACAACAACAAGACTGTTCTTTTAAAATCTGATGTGAGCGATACGGTACAGAAGTTACGTGAAGAGGTAGAGATGTTGAGGGACAAGAAGAGTAATCTCTCAAAGTTTCCTGTGTTGGGAGAACAGGTTAGTGTGCGCAAGGCACATCTCAAGGAGGTAGATAAAAAGCTTCGATATAAGGAGAAGTGCCTTAAGGCGAGCGAGCGATATGATCCCTGTATTCCTCCGTCTGGTTGGATAGCGGGGTTTATTTCTGTTGCGCTACGACACTCTTTTGCTGTTATCCGACTGAGGGCGTGGGCGTGTTTTACCCTTGCAACACTGAACCTGATATTTGATTGCACGACTTCTCCTACGGATGTTACCTTGTATGGTTTTTTAAGCACAATTGTTCTCATCGTGAGTTTGGTGAGGGCTATCTATGTAAGCGCATGTCCCGGTTATGTCCTTTACTCATCTATCAAGAAGTCAGGTTCTCCTGGGTGGGCTGATTTGGAGTACGAAACGTTTTTTTATCCAAGAATTTATAAACAGCTTCTTCCTCCGCGCATTGCAGGGCGTTATGTATCGGCGAAGAAGCTTCGTGTATTTGATGAGATTCTTGTTTTTTCTCCTGTGGAATCGGTGTTTAAGGAAATTGTGCGAGAAGATATGGAGGTCGTGTTGGTTGGGAGAGTGCGTGGCGATGGTGATGAAGAGTCGTTTTTCCGCATCGGAAGTTGGAGGCTGAGAGAAGAAGAGCTTAAGCACGTTGTATAAGGATGAGCACTATAAAACCCTATCGTGGGTTTTTCTTTTTTTGTGATATACTGTAAAAATATGGATACATTTTATTATTTTATTGGTTTTGGTGTTCTTGGTGGAGTTATTCGTGCTCTTGTTGGGATTTCAAAATATTACGGGAAGAATAAAAAGGAGAAGAGGATCCGTTTTGGGTATCTTTCCTTCTCGCTTTTGGTTTCTGCGCTCGTCGGCGGGGTTGCCGGTGCGCTTGTAGGATTTGATTGGCGGTTTGCTATTGTCGCTGGATATGCTGGCGCAGATTTTCTAGAGGGATTGTATAAGATAAGGATGCGTCAGGGTTTTGAGATTTAGTTGATGTAATAAATAAAAAAATCACCACAGGGGTGGTGTTATTGTTGTTCGTTGATTACGGTGAACCATTTGGGAATGATGAAATAGAGAACCGCAAAAAGGACGATGAGACCGGGAACGAGGAAGTATAGCGGTAGGCACGCGATCAGCCTCAATGTCGTGATCACGACAATTACTCTCATTATAATCATGATACTCACATTGCTCCATTGGTGAAAGATGTTGTTTTTCATCCTCAACTCTCCTTTCTTGTTATCAAGATAGCTAATAAGAATTTAACCATAGACATGAGAAAAATCAAGGGGGTGACGATTTATTCCCTATGTTAAAATACCGACATGAATAACACAATAAATAATGTTGCACCAACTATTTTAGTGATTTTTGGGGCGACGGGAGATTTGATAGCGAGGAAGATTGCCCCCGCGCTTTTTTATTTGTACAAGGCAGGAAAATTGCCAACCATGTTTCGTGTTGTTGGGGTTGCACGGCGTGAGTTTACAGATGAAGCATTCAGAGAACATCTTAAGACATCATTCGCGAAATACGTGGGTGCTCAGGATAAGCCCTTCGGCTTTGCTCAGGATAAAGATAGTGACCCAACAGATTTTCTTAATTCTTTTGTCTATCATCAGGGACTTTTAGATACCGATCTTTGTTACTCCTCTCTTGCCGAGCGTCTTAGAAAAATTGATGAGGAGTGGGGGGTATGTACGAATAAGCTATTTTATCTTGCCGTGCCTCCGGAACTCTATAAGGGTATTTTTGAACACCTTGCCGCTTCGGGGCTTACTGTATCGTGCGGAGAGGAAGGTGGGCGGATCCCGTTAGAAGCAGAGGCGCGCTGCGAGCCCTCGCGGCTTCTAACGGGATGGACCCGTGTTCTTGTTGAAAAACCTTTTGGGAGTGATTTAAAGACAGCCATAGAGCTCGACGAGCTTTTAGGAACTCTTTTTAAAGAGACGCAAATATATCGTATCGATCATTATCTTGCAAAGGAGATGATTCAGAATATATTGAGTTTTCGTTTTGCAAATAATCTTTTTGAGGACAATTGGAATGCAAAACATATTGAGCGTATTGATATTCGTTTTTTTGAGACGCTTGGCCTTGAGGAGCGGGGGGCATTTTATGACGGAGTAGGGGCGCTTGTCGATGTGGGGCAAAATCATGTTTTGCAGATGCTCGCACTTGTTACCATGGAGAGACCTCGCTCCTATAATGCTGAAACAATACGAGAGGAACGCGCACGAATTTTGGAGCATCTTATAATTGTCAATGAATCTGATGTCGCAGAAAAGACCTTTCGTGCACAATACGACGGTTATACATTTATAAAAGGAGTAGAGCCGCATTCGATTACTGAGACATATTTTAAAGTAATGACTTTACTTGGCCTTTCTCGCTGGAAGGGTGTTCCTATTATGCTCGAAGGGGGGAAGCGTATGGGGGAGGTAAAGAAGGAGATTGTGATTACGTTTAAACATCCGGAACCTTGTTTGTGTCCTAAGGGCAATGAAACGCATCATAAGAATAAGGTTATCATTGGTTTGGGGCCGAATGAGGGGATTGCTATTCAATTTTGGTCAAAAAAGCCTGGGCTTGATTTCGAGATGGAGGAGCGAACTTTTGATTTTGTATTACGAAAAGAAAAAAGAGGGGTCCAGTATGTTGAGGAATATGAAAAACTCCTCCTTGATTGTATTCTTGGAGAACAGATGCTTTTTGTAAGTACTGACGAGGTAAAAGCCATGTGGCGTTTTATCGATCCTATTGTAAGGGTATGGAAAAAGGGAACCGAGATTGTTCCTCTACACTCTTATACACCAGATAGCAATGCAATAATTGAATAGTCAAAAAATATAGAAATTAGATCAGGTCTTGAATAAAGGGTTAAAAACATGGTAAGGGTGAAAGGTATTTTTTATGCCGCATATTGAAATAGCCGCAGAACATATTTTTGGATTTATAACGAATACACTGCTTTCTACGTGGGTTGTTCTTTTGATTTGGGTGGTTATCGGACTTGTTATCTCGAGGGGTAGGAATCTTGTACCCTCGTTTATTCAAAATATTGTGGAGATCGTGCTTGAGGGATTGCTTGATATGATGAGTGGGGTTTTTGGTTCACGTCACGAAGCAGAGAAGTATCTCCCTATTATCGGTACGATTTTCCTTTTTGTTCTTACTTCAAACTGGCTTGGTATTGTTCCTGGGGTTGGATCAATTGGTTTTTTTGAGTTAAAAGAAGGCGGTCAGGTGTTTGTGCCATTCTTAAGGTCGGGAGCAAGTGATCTTAATACTACATTAGCCTTGGCAATTATCGCTTTGTTTTTTGTACATGTGATAGGAGCGGGGGCGATTGGGTTTAAAAAACACGTTGGGAAATTTTTTACTTTTAAGAGTCCTATCGACTTTTTTGTGGGAATCCTTGAATTTATTTCAGAAATTGCTAAGATGATATCGTTCTCATTCAGGTTGTTTGGGAATGTGTTTGCGGGTGAGGTGCTCCTTATTATTATGGCGTTTTTGGCACCCTATGTGGTGCCTGCTCCATTCTTGGGCTTGGAGCTTTTTGTTGGGTTTATTCAGGCGCTTGTGTTCGCGATGCTTACCACCGTGTTTATCGGTTTAGCGTCAAGTCACCATTAAAATATGTAAAAGTCGATAAAAGATAGAAATTTATATTCAAAAAAAATATGGAAGTAGAATCAATGAAACTTTTGGCAACGGCAATTGTAATGGGTCTTGGGACACTTGGCCCCGGTCTCGCCATTGGTATCTTGGCGGGAAAGGCGCTCGAAGCAATTGGGAGAAACCCTGAGGCGACTCCAAAAATTCAGACGGCTATGATTCTTGCGATCGCGTTCGCAGAAGCCATCGCTATCTATGCATTGGTAGTGGCCCTCATCATCAAGTTTGTCTAAAAACTTGCGTGTTTGGCGTATAGCTTTGTCGGAGACTACGTTTTTCACTCACCGTATTATCTGAAATACGTTTCGTGAAAAGCCTCGTCTCCTTCGCGCTCTCCATCCAAACATGCAAGTTTTCTGGTGTCATCTATAACTTTTTTTGTATGCAGGAATTTATTACACACTTTGGGATTGATTGGAAATTACTCCTT
>CAYIOQ010000033.1:4399-9633 GCA_964365055.1 uncultured Candidatus Saccharibacteria bacterium
TTTTTGTATGCAGGAATTTATTACACACTTTGGGATTGATTGGAAATTACTCCTTGCACAGGTGGTTAATTTTTCTATTCTTCTTTTCGTGCTTAAGGCGTTTGTGTATAAACCAGTACTGGAGGTGTTGAAGAAACGTAAACAAAAGATTGAGGAGGGGTTACAATTCGCAAAAGACGCGGAGGAACAGCTCAGGCACACAGAAGAGTTGCGTGAAGACGTTCTTAGAGATGCAAAAAAAGATGCGGTAAATATTGTAAGCGAGGCGGAAAAAACAGCCCTAGAGCGTGGAGAGGTAATACGAGAGGAAACCACTCGAAAAACAGAGGCGGCTATCGTGGAGGCGAAGCGACTTATTCAGGAGGAGAAGTTAAAAATGAAAGAGGGGTTATATAAGGAAGCAGAGACGCTTGTACGCGACGGTATTTTGGGGGTTCTCAGTGAAATTCCAGAGGAGGTGCGCGATCGTAAGCTTGTCGAGAAGGCACTTGCGGAATTAAAGGCAGTTTCTAAGTAACCTTATGAAAAGTACGCCTCAACAGTATGCGACCGCCCTCTTCGGCGCCTTGGAAAAAAAGGGAGAGGGGGAGCAAAAAAAGATCTTCAAAAATTTTCTAGCCGTCTTAAGAAAAAATGGCGACACTACGCGTCTGCCTGCCATTGTGCGCGAGATTGAGAAACAGCATTACGCACGTCTTGGCGCGCACAAGATAGAAGTTACGAGCGCATCTCCGCTTTCTACTGCGGTTAGAAAACAGATTCTTGGGATTGTAAAACATGGCGTGATTGCGCGCGAAAACGTTGACGCGTCGCTTGTAGGAGGAGTTACCATATGTGTTGATGACGAAACTTTTATTGATGCGAGTATAAAAAACCAGATAGTAAAACTTTTTAAATAACATGAAGGATTCCATCATCGAAAATCTTAGAAAAGAAATTGAAGGATTTAAACATGAAATTAAGGCCGAAAAGATAGGCCGTGTTCTTGAGGTTGGCGACGGTATTGCGAAAATTTCAGGTATTTCTGGAGTGGGGTCACAGGAGATGTTGCTTATTGAAACAAGTGTTGGAGAGGTGGTTGGGATTGCTTTTAACCTCGAAGAAAGTGTGGTGGGTGCAATCGTGTTAGGAGATTCCACGAGGGTGAAGGAGGGCGACGTAGTAAAGCCTACAGGCCGTGTTCTTTCTATGAGGGTGGGCGATGAACTTATTGGGCGCGTTGTTGATTCCCTAGGAAATCAACAAGATGAACGTGGCCCCATTTTTACTACAAAATCAAAAGAACTTTATTATCCTGTTGAGCGCGTTGCTCCTTCTGTGCTAGATCGTGAGTCAGTGAACACTCCGCTTCATACTGGTATCAAAGCTATTGATAGCATGATCCCTGTAGGGCGCGGACAACGTGAGCTTATTATTGGTGATCGTCAGATTGGAAAAACATCTATTGCGATAGATACCATTATTAACCAAGGGAAAGATACGCGATATCCGACACCGATTTGTATTTATGTGGCAATCGGACAAAAGGAGTCTGAGGTAGCAAAGATTGTTGCAAGACTTAAGGAACAAGGTGCCATGGAATATACTATCGTTGTTTCGGCTCCTGCATCTTCTCCTGCCTCACTTTGGTTTCTTGCCCCATACAGCGCAACGGCAATAGGAGAATATTTTATGCACCAAGGAAAGGACGCACTTATTATTTACGATGATCTTTCGAAGCATGCGTGGGCGTATCGTGAGCTTTCTCTTCTCTTACGTCGTCCACCAGGACGCGAGGCGTATCCAGGTGATATTTTTTATGTACACTCACGTCTCTTAGAGCGCGCAGCAAAATTAAATAAGGAAAAGGGGGGTGGTTCTTTGACCGCACTTCCTATTATTGAGACTCAGCTCGGTGACGTGTCTGCCTACATTCCAACCAATGTCATTTCTATCACCGATGGTCAGATTTATCTTGAGCCCGAATTGTTTTATCAGGGTATTCGTCCTGCCGTGAACGCTGGTCTTTCGGTTTCACGTGTAGGTTCGGCGGCACAGACGAAGGCGATGAAAAAGGTAGTGGGAAGGCTTCGTTTGGAGCTTGCCCAATTTAGAGAGCTTGCCGCATTTACACAGTTTGCATCAGAACTTGATGAGTCCACAAGAAAGCGTATTGAGAGGGGGAGGGTGCTTATCGAAGTTTTAAAGCAGCCAGAGATGAATCCTGTCGCTTTCGAAAAACAGGTGGTTTTGTTTTATGCAGCGATACATGGGTATTTTGATACTACTTCTCCAAGCGAGGTAGCAAAAAAAGGGGGCACGTTTCTTGAATATATGGAAAGTATGCATAGTGATACTGTTCTTAGTGCTCTACAGCAAGCGGGAGAGTTGTCCAAAGAAATTGAGGAAAAACTTAAAACAGCTTTGGAGGATTTTTTTATGGTTTCTAACTCCTAAATATAAATTTTTAACACATGCCATCCGCGAAAGTAGTAAAGCAGAGAATACGCTCAATTAAAAACACCGCGCAAATTACTAAAGCGATGGAGGTTGTTTCTGCTACCAAAATGCGTCGGAGTCAGGAGTTTGCTATTAAGGCGAGACCTTATGCGGTGGCATCGCTTAATCTTTTGTCTAATCTTGTTGCGAAGACAAAAGAATTACCTGGTATTTTAGAAAAAAGGGAAAAGATAGAGAAACGTGCACTTTTGGTGATCACTTCAGACAAGGGTCTTGCTGGGGCGCTTAATGCAAACGTGATAAGAAGAGCTGAAGCATGGGTGAAGGCGCGACGTATAAACAATGAGGAGTTTACTCTCGTTACGGTTGGGAAACGAGCGAGAGATTATTTTGAACACAAAGGGGCCACTATCTCTAAAAGTTTTTGGGGGTTTGGAGATACGATAGAACTTGAAGATACGCTTCCCGTTGCCGAGACGCTCATTCAAGGTTTTTTAAACCATACATGGGATGAGCTTTCTGCTGTGTATACTCATTTTAGGACGACACTTCTTCAGGAGGCGGTGGTGCGGGGGGTTCTTCCTATTACAGAGGCGGGGGTACGAGAGATTGTAGAGGGTATTGTTCCAGAAAAAGGAAGATATGCTGAAACAGGAGGAGATAACACACCACTGAAATACAACTACGAATATACATATGAACCATCACCCGAAGCATTGCTCATGGCGCTTGTTCCTCAACTTCTTCGAATACACGTACATCACATGGTTCTTGAAAGTAACGCATCAGAACACTCTGCTCGTATGGTTGCGATGAAAAACGCATCAGATAACGCAAAAGAGCTTATCACCGACCTCACCCTTACGTATAACAAGGCCCGACAGGCAAGTATTACTCGTGAACTCAGTGAAATTACGGCAGGCAAAGAAGCTCTAGAAAGTAATTAAGAACAAAAATTATGAATAAAGGAATTATTGTACAAATTATCGGTCCTGTTGTTGATGTTGAGTTTGAAGAAGGTGCCTCACCTGCAATTTATAATGCTCTTTATGTAACAAGTACAGAGGAGCGACGCGTGGTGCTTGAGGTGTCTCGACATTTGGGGTCCGGTCGTGTGCGCGCTATTGCCTTGTCTTCAACAGATGGTCTTGTTCGCGGCGCTGTTGTTGAGGATACGGGCGCTCCGGTTTCTGTTCCTGTTGGCAAAGAGGTGCTCGGAAGACTTTTTAATGTGCTCGGAGAATCTATAGACTCCGGAGAGAAGAAGTTTAATAAGCGTTGGTCTATTCATCGTTCTGCGCCACCTCTTAGTGAACAGTCTACAAAGACAGAAATTTTTGAAACAGGTATTAAGGTGATTGATCTTCTCGCGCCCTTTGTGCGTGGTGGAAAGGTGGGTCTCTTTGGTGGCGCTGGAGTAGGAAAGACAGTTCTTCTTATGGAGCTTATTCGTAACGTGGCGGAGGAAAGTGGTGGTGCTTCAATTTTTGCAGGGGTAGGAGAGCGCACTCGTGAGGGAAATGACTTATATAATGAAATGAAAGAATCGGGGGTTCTCAACAAGACAGCTCTCGTATTTGGTCAGATGAATGAGGTGCCTGGTGCGCGTCTAAGGACACCGCTTGCCGCACTTACTATGGCAGAATATTTTAGGGACGAAGAATCAAAGGACGTGCTTCTTTTTATTGATAATATTTTTAGATTTTCTCAGGCAGGTGCTGAGGTGTCGGCGCTTCTTGGGCGAATGCCATCAGCCGTGGGATATCAGCCAACTCTGGCGACAGAGATGGGTTTGCTTCAGGAGCGCATCACCTCAACGAAGCGTGGTTCAGTAACATCTGTGCAGGCAATCTATGTACCCGCCGATGACATCACCGATCCGGCACCAGCAACGACCTTTAGTCATCTTGATTCAACCATCGTGCTTTCTCGCGCACTTACAGAGCTTGGTATTTATCCCGCTGTTGATCCACTCGCATCGAGTTCCTCTGCGCTTGACGTAAACACGGTGGGCGAAGAACACTATCGTGTAGCTCGTGAGGTGCAACGTACCTTGCAGCGCTATGCAGAACTGCAGGATATTATTAATATTCTTGGCATGGAAGAGCTTTCTGATGCGGATAAGACTACGGTACATCGCGCACGAAAGATTCAGCGCTTTTTATCACAACCCTTTTTCGTGGCAGAAGCCTTCACCGGAACTCCAGGAAAATTTGTAAAACGCGAAGATACTATAAAAGGGTTTAGTGAAATTTTGGAGGGTAAACATGATGCAAAACCTGAAGATGCCTTTTACATGAAAGGAGGCATCGATGAAATTAATAATTAGCCACTAGGGTATAGGGTGTGGGGTATACTAAACCCTAAACCCTAAACCCTAAACCCTAAACCCTAAACCCTAAAATGCAGCTTGGTATTTACACACTACAGGGCACTTTATTTGAAGGTGAAGTAAAACAAATTACCACAACGACAACAGTGGGCGAGGTTACTATTCTTAACCAACACATTCCCCTTGTTTCTAGGTTAAGTGGTCCCACAGTACGTCTCGTTGACATAAAAGATAAAGAATCTATAATAAAAATTACCTCTGGGTTTTTAGAGGTACGTGAAGAAGGAGAGGTGATTATCCTTGCAGAGTAATTTTGACGAAACCCTGAAAGAGCTTCTCGGGTATGGAAAAGAGAACCTTCCAGGAATAGTTACACAACCAGTTATGCAAAAGGAATACGTTTTTGAGGAAGATAGTTCGCTAGCGCATTACAAGGCGGATGCTTATGTTGTGCGTTGTACCG
>CAYIOQ010000034.1:0-9631 GCA_964365055.1 uncultured Candidatus Saccharibacteria bacterium
GGCTACCTCCCTCCAAGAAGCTGCGAGTGATTATTCGACTACGTTTATTTATACGATAGTGGCGGTGTATTAGAGGAAGGAGATTGTTTTTACACACATATTTTACACAGAGAGTCCACAGTCTCTCGTTTTTTATTTAAGAGATTAGGGGTATAATAAATGTGAAACCATAAAAAGGTGAATTGTGTTTTTCTGGCACGATAATGCATAAAAATTTAAAAAAAATATCTCCAAAAATAGTTCAGGACATTGTATCACCTGGCTTTTTTCGTGCGCAAGAAAAGAGAAAAGAGAAAACGTTACATTCTGGACAATACGTAGCCTTATTCATGGTGATTTCATTTGTTTTTCTTCCTGCATTTCCTGCGCTTGCGCAATTTGAACCAGCGGAATATGTCGGAGAGACGGAGGGTAGTGTAGCTTTGATTAATAAAGAACAGGCATCTTCTTCCCCGGAGATACTTAGCGCAATTGGAGACGCGCTGGTTGAGATGTCGACAAGTACACCAATCGCAACCGTTTCGAGTACTGTTGCCTTTGAATCTTCTCAGGATGTAGACGTTGCCTCCGTCTCTGGTTCGGCTCTGCTCACCACAAGTAGCTCAATTCCTGTTGAAATTAAGACAGATGTTGTCGTGAACATGCCTATTTTACCCATCGCTATCACAACGAGCGTTGGCGATGATAATCCTGTCGTAGATGTAAACAAATTGCGCGATCAAATTCGTCGTGAGGTTGAAGAGGAGTTTAAGGCTAAAGTAGCGACGGGTGAGATGCAGAAAAAAATCAAAGACGAAATTACCGAACGTATTAGACAAGGGTGTTTAGAGTTTGAAGACGGGAGTTACTATTGTATTAAAAATGATGTGCAGACCCTACCTACTTCGACCGAATCTCTCGTTGAGGCGCCCACCGTTTTTCTTGGTAAAAGCGAAAATGGGGGGAACCGTGGAGTATTTTTGAAAGAAAACAATAATACGCATCAAATTTCAAAGGGGGCGGAAGATGCATTGTTTCCTGCTTTGGATCTAGAAGGGAGCTCCATCATTTGGCAGGCGCTTGTTGATAATGTTTGGCAAATAATGGTGTATGATCGCACGACTGCATCTACAACTGCGCTTACCTACGCAAATTTTAATAATATGAATCCTCAAATACAGAGAGATGTTATTGTTTGGCAGGGGTGGGTGGATAATAACTGGGAAATTTTTATGGCACAAAAGGAGAAGAGCATGTCATCTTCCACCCCACAAACGTGGTGGATTAAAAAACTTACGGAGAATACGTGGCATGACATGTTTCCCCGTATCAGTGGAGATCGTATTACGTGGCAGGCGTATAAAAATGGAGTATGGCAGGTGTTTATGTATGACACCGAGACAAACATTGTCTCTCAGTTAAGTGCGGGAAATGATAAATCCGAAAATCCACGTTTTGTTGTTATGTGGGAAAAACGAGACGCAAACGGCGGTATGCAAACATATGGGTACGATATGACTTCCGGTGAATCGTTGGTGATTGGAAAACACGAGGACAAAATGCCGTTTTCGAATGATATCCCACAAGCGCCTTTACAGGAAAATAAAGGGGTTGTTTCTTCTTCTTTATCGGTAAAGGTAAAGAATCCGAACGAGAATAATAGTGGTACTAATGGGGAATAATTACCGGCGAAATGTAAAAAAGTCTATTGCGATTATTGTGGGGATAAGTCAGATTGGTCTCGGCTCTTTTTTTTATGTTCCGGAGTCCTATGCCGCTGAATATACGCTTACACAAAATTATTTTCGGTTTTATGTTGACAATGATGCAACAAAGCCAACAGATCCGTGGCCTCTCGGTGTCACGGATCTTGGTGAAAATGTTGCTATTGCCTCAAGTGATTTACCTCCGGCAAGTGGCGAAAGGTTGCGCTTACGTATGTCAATTACTGTTGGGAGTACCACGCTTTCCACATCAACAGAGTCGTTCAAGTTGCAATATGGAGTAGTAAGCAGTACGTGCGCGGGTGTCACTAGTTGGAGCGACACTGGTGGGGTTGCAAGCTCAACGATATGGAGAGGATTTAATGGAACGGTTAGTGATGGCACAGCGCTTTCCGGAAACCCACCTACGGCCGGAGATTTGGTGTTGAGTATTTCTGATCGCGCTGGAAGCTATGAGGAGGAAAATGCTACGGCGTTGAACCCTTTCTCTGTTGGGGTGGGGGAAGATGTTGAGTATGATTGGGCGCTTCAGGATAATGGAGCAAATCCAACCACCACATATTGTTTTCGAATGGTTAAGTCTGAGGGTACTGCCTTCGATGCTTATACGTTTTACCCTACGATAACTACCTCTGGTTATCGTCCAGAAACGCGTAATTGGCGTTGGTATAATGATGAGACAAACGAAACGCCTTCCTTGGCGCTTGCTGTGGAGAACGGGACGCCTTCACAGGTGGATAATGGAAATATAGTAAAACTACGTATCACTGTTGCAGAGACTGCAAATGTGGCGGGAAATAATGAAAAATTTAAGATACAGTATTCGGAGTATTCTGATTTTTCACAAGGTGTTTCAAACGCAATAGAGCTTTCGAATTGTGGTTTATATTCTGGGTGGTGTTATGGAAATGGTATCGACAACGATAACGATACGATTTCTACGAGGGTATTAACAGATTCGTTGGTATCCGGTGTGCATAATGAGTCGGGGAGTTCTACGAGTACGTTTGATCCACCAGCGACAACGACGACAGAGTTTGAGTTTACCTTAAAACGTGCTGATGCCCCGGAAAATAGTACATTTTTTTTTCGTCTTTTTGACACAGGAAGTGGCCTCGCGGTTCCTAAGGGCGCGAGCAACTCATTTCCTAGTCTTTCGACGGCAAGTGGTACGCTTATTTTCACAGTAGGAGGTCTTTCATCTGGCACTAACACGTCTGGTATCGTGACCGACGTTACTACTACGGCAACGGCGATTCCATTTGGAAAGGTTGCCTCTAGTTCTCCTGTTGAGGCGGCACAACGTTTGACTGTAACCACAAATGCCACGATTGGATATATATTACGTTTATATCAAACGCAACTTCTTTCGAGTGACGGAAGCGATGTTGTTCCTACTGTTAGTGGTACAAACGCTTCCCCTGTGGCGTGGGGTATTCCAGGCGGACAGACTGGTGCATATGGATATCATACGACCGACGCAACGCTTGGGGGTGGTGTTGCAACGCGTTTTGCTGACAACAATACTTATGCGCAACTTGATAGCACACCACGTGAAGTGGCATACAGTTCTGTCCCCGTAATAGATGAATCCACAGACATTGTGTTTAAGATAGAACTTACTTCAACTCAGGTTGCTGGGACATATAATAATACGTTGGTATATGTGCTTACCCCTGTTTTTTGATACAATATAGGAGAAATATTAAATATGTTTGGCGTAGGATATCGGATTTTATTTTTTTTCATTTTCTTTTTCATTGCTCATAATGCGTATGTACATGCAGGAGATGGTTTTATTGTAGTTTCCCCGCTTGTAATTGATGAGAAGGCGAAGCCAAGGGATATTATTAAAGGAACAGTGACGATTATCAATACAGCCAATAGACCACTTACTCTCTTTTCGTTCGTAGAAGATATTGTAAACGATGACGCGAAGGTGGAATTTGCGGGGGCAAAAAATGTTCGTGGTTCCCTTGCTACTTGGATTTCATTTCCATCGACTATTGATATTCAAAAAGGAGAAAAACGTACTATAGACTTTTTAATTAACGTAAATCCGTCCGCAATACCAAAGAAGTATCACGCTTTGATTGCATTGCCACATGGTTCTGCACGACAGGATGTTGAGGGTAGGGTAGGAAATGGGGCTTCACAGGTGTTAATAAATTTGGAGGTTTTAGATGGTAATGTCGATCTTCTTCAGTTACAGAAATTTATCTCTACAAAATCTTTTTTTGTGCGCAATGCGCCTTCTTTTGAGTATAGCGTTGAAAATGCGGGGACTCGCGCGTTGGTTCCAACGGGTGAAATTAATATTTACGATGCGCGCGGGGAGGAGGTTGCAACACTTAATGCTAATAAAGATGCCATATCTATTGAACCTGGAACCACCTCTCGTTTCGCGGCGTCTTGGGGGGAGGGGGGGGCTTTTGGTCGTTACAAGGCGCGCCTTAATTTGGAATACAGAGAAAATCAACGAGGATTGTTGCAGGATTCTGTTTTTTTCTGGGTGGTACCTAAAAAAGTTGTACTTATTTTTGTAGGAATTCTTTTGGTTGTTGCGCTTTTGTTTTCTTTCATATCACATCGATTCCAATGATGTTTCAGTTCAAATGGTTTAGATTTGTTTTCTTCTTTGTTTTTTTTGTGGGCGTCATTGTCGCGTCATTTTCCTTTGCTACTGAGGAGAAAATGACGGTGGCAATCACCCCGCCCGTGTTTCAGGTAAATTTAAGTCACGGAGATGTGTGGAAAAGCACGGTGAAGATAATAAATCTTAACCCTTATTCCCTTTTTGTCCGTGTTTCTGTGGCTGACATGAAGAAGGGGGGTAGTGGTTTTGAAACCCCCGTTGATTCCATGGAGCGATGGGTTGACGTTCCTAGGCAGGTGTTATTTTTGGGTGCTGAAAAAAGCATTGATGTTCCATTTTCTGTGAGTGTTCCCCACGACGCCCCGCCGGGCGGTCATTACGCTTTCATTCTCGTTGGCATTGAAACGGAAGATGGTAAGAGTAAGGAGGGGGGCGGTGTTTCAAGTTATGTGTCTTCTTCTCTTTTTGTGCGTGTAGGTGGAGATATCCATGAAGAGGGGGATTTTCGTGAATTTTCTACGGAAAAAATGTTTTATGAGAAGGCCGATGTCTCCTTTCGCATACGTTTTGAAAACACAGGAAACGTTCACTTGCGTCCTTATGGGATTATAACCATCTATGATGTTTGGGGGAAGAAGAGGGTGGAACTTCCTGTTAACGAGGGGGGTGGGGCACGTATACTTTTTCCACACACATTACAGATTTTTTCTCCTCGTTGGGTAAGCGATCAGGGGGTTTTGGAAACTGGATTTTATAGAGCTGAGGCGCAATTGCGTTTTGGAGACAATGACGCACGTGTCGTGAGGCAAGCTCTTTATTTCTTTGTTATTCCTTTCAAGGAACTTATTATAGGTACTTCAGTTCTTTTAATAGTTTTACTTTTCATTGGATATGTAATACGCATGTATATTCGGTGGATGCTTACCCTTGAGTATCGCCGTCTTGGGTTACACACTGATGCTAAAAATGAAAAAACAAATATGTTTTTAACTCCATTGACGGAAGGCGTTGTCGATTTGCGTACTATGTATACGGCTACAAGGAACGGACACCTCTTTTCTAAAAAATTTGTAACTATCCTATTGGGTATTTTTTTCATCATTGCGATTTTATACTTGCTTTTGAATACCAATAAATAGAATGTTATCCACATGCCCCTCTTCACAACATCTGTTAAAATAACAATAAGGGGTGTGCTCATTCGACATGAGTATTCCCGTAATACGTAGAGTATATAAAAGGTCGAAAAACAAAAAACAAAAAACAAAAAACAAATGAATACTAATTATACAATTAATCGCGAGGTTCCTACACAGAGTGTCGCTACTCTTCTTCTCATAAGTCTCCTTGCATGGACGGTAGGGTTCTCTGTGTTTACACAGATTAACCGCGCCGATGCTGCAGCGTTGATGAATATCAGTGATACGATGACGGAATCACGTGTCAGTCAGGTAGCAAACCACAACATTGTCTTTCAAGTATCTTCATCCATGTCGCAAAGTCAAACAATCACCCTTGGATTTGCTTCTTTTGGTATCACTAACATAGGGTTTGCAGATATAGATATTAGGTTTGGAAGTACAACGTCTTTTAATGCTTCCACATCTGTATTTACCTCAGTAACAAGTACTTCCGTAGGAGCTACTGCTAGTATAGGAAGATGGGGAGTGGCAACAAGCTCGGGTAATATCGTACTTACCGCCGCTACAGCCCAGTCTTACTATCCTCTTAATACTAACTACGTTCAAGTCCTTATTGGTACTAACGCATCAGAACTTGATGGTACCAGTGCAAATCAGATAAGTAACCCATCAAGCGTAGGATCGTATCCTATTACCGTCGTAACGAGTGCGGGGGACACAGGTGAGGCACGTGTTGCCATCACTGCGGCCGTCACCATGTCTGGTTCCGTCTCCTCAACCCTTCAAATGGTGGTGAGTGATATAGCCTCAGGGATTGCCGTGTGGAACGGGGCAGTTGGTACTACTGATGTCGCTACAACAGGCACTACCATTCCATGGGGTGTCATCACATCGTCTACTGTGGCGGCTGGGAAATTAGCAGCTCAAAAACTCGCCGTCCAAACGAACGCGAACAATGGGTTCATCGTGAAGGTTCGTCAGACTCAAAATTTCCAGAGCTCGGCGTATGGTGCAAATGTTGACTTTGATCCGTTTGATAACGATAACGCGCTCGGATCACACGCAGCAATCATTTCTCCTGCCGCATGGGCACTGGCTGATCCAAGCTATACCGATGATGCCACATGGGGTCAGTATGGTATCTCAAGCGATGACACTGATCTCACGCTTGATACCGGAATGGCCACCGACAACTTCGGAAGAGCAACGGGTACCTCCGCGCTTCTCTTTGCAGGTAACTTCAATACGTCTACCGCCCCCGGCAGAAACATCTTTGCCTACACCGGTGGTCCTATTGATGGATTGGGATTGAGCCATGCATCAGGTCAGGCGAACGTCGTTTACAAGATTCAGGCTACCTCCCTCCAAGAAGCTGCGAGTGATTATTCGACTACGTTTATTTATACGGTTGTCGCTGTTTACTAAGAGACTTTTATAAATGAATACAAAAACACCCCCTTATGGGGTGTTTTTGGTATGTATTTTATTTAATATGTGGTACAATTGTTTCATACAAATTAATTTTATTTTTTATGAAGAGATTTTTTTTCTTTTTTATTTTGTTCTTCGGATTTTTTTGGATGCAAGTAGATTTTATTGGGCATGCGCAAGAAGATAGTGGTATTAAGATTTCTCCGTCTATTATTGAAGAACGGGTGGAGCCAGGACAAATTTTGCGTTCTTATCTTTACGTGACAAATAGAACAAAGACAACGCAAACATATTATGTAAGTAAGATGAACATGACGGGTTTGACAGAGAAGGGGGATCCTGAATTTGTAGACGATGCGAGTGTTGGTTCCACCTTGAGTTCCTGGATTAGCGTCCCAGTAACTCCTATAATAGTATCTGGTTCAGGAACGAAGGAGATCCCTTTTTCTATACAAATACCCGTAAATGCGCCTCCGGGTGGACATTTTGCCGGTATTTTTGTTTCAACAGTTCCAGATTTAGCTGAAAAAAAGAATACATTTGTTATAGGGGTTCAGGCTGGCACCATCGTGAGTCTACGTGTTGCGGGGGATATAAAGGAGGAGGCTCAGATTCGTAATTTTTTTACGGATAAAATAGTTTATGATTCGCCAGAGGTTAATTTGACGGCAAAGGTTGAAAATTCGGGTAATACACTTGTAAGACCCTCAGGGTCCATAGAGATTTTTGATTGGTTTGGGAAGAAGGTTGCAACACTCATCGTTAATGAAAATGGTGGTGCAGTATTGCCTCGCAATACGCGCGCTTACACAACAACATGGAGAGGGGAAGGGTTTGTATTGGGGAAATATGAGGCGCATCTTGGTTTAAGTTA
This sequence comes from uncultured Candidatus Saccharibacteria bacterium, assembly GCA_964365055.1. Lineage (GTDB taxonomy): Bacteria > Patescibacteriota > Minisyncoccia > UBA6257 > JACRHW01 > JACRHW01. The sequence continues at coordinate 7,747 of CAYIOQ010000034.1, forward strand.
TGGAGATGCTGCAAAAAAGACCGTATATACTACATTAACGTTTTGGGTTCTCCCTACCAAGATGGTGTTGTCGATTGTTGTGGGAATCATCCTTTCTATTGTCATTGTGTTTGGTGGCGCGAGGGCGTATGTGCGTCGTGAATTACATGAACTGAAGGGTGAAAGGGAGCGTATTGGTAAAAAGAAAAGGAGTTTTTTGCGTATTTTGATGGTAAATGGTGGATTTGTTCTCGGCATAATCGCTCTTCTTGTTATGTTGCTTTTGTTCTTCTAGGGTAATACAAAAACAGTATGTTTTTTCAAAGAAAAATGATAATAGGATTGTTTCTTTTTGCTTCACTTTTTGAATTTTCTTTGTTGTCCAGTATTCGCATGAACCATTTGGGCGATATTTTGGTTGCAGACTTGATTAGCATGTCCGGAATAGTTCTTCCTAACGTGGAAAATACTCTTTTAAGGCAATTGAGGGAGAAGGAGGCGCAACTGACATTACAAGAGAGGCAGTTGTTAAAGAGAGAAGATGCGACGCTTAAGATCTTTTTGTATGGTTTTTTTGCTTGGAGTATTTTACTGGTTCTTATTTGTGTTAATTTTTACTTTGACTACCGTCGCAAAAAAGAACAACGCGTGGCGTGATAGAATAGCATTATATAACGAGCTACTTTCTTTGTGCTTGGTTGTAGTGATGTTTTTTGTAATTTTCTTTATATATCACGAGGCGTATGGGGCAGCGCTTATGTCGGTGAGTGACACAATAAGCGATTCGCGCCCCGGGATTGGTATAAATCATACGCTTCAGTTTACTCCATCAAGCACGATTCCTGTGAATGGAAAAATTCTTGTTATTCCACAAGCGGGCGCGTTTACTATTCCGTCTGGAATGGATCGTTCAGAGGTAGATGTGGTTATAGACGGTGTTGAGAAAATGGTGGCAGCAACACCTGGTGTGGGAACTGATATCGTAGTGACCATGTCTTCCGGTACCTCTGGGGTTATTACCATGGTACCGAAATCTGGACCCATAAATGCCGGGAGCGTGGTTACTGTTGAGATTGGGACGAATGCCACATACATTGATCTCGGTGCATATCAAATACAGAGCCCGGGCGTTACTGGTTCATACGCAGTAGATATTGAAACGAAAAATACATCAAATGTACGACTTGATGCCTCAACCGCAATGATTTTTATTTTACAAGGGGTTAGTATGACGGGGTATGTGGGTGCTGCGCCGTCCTCGACACCGGAACCCACCCCAACTCCTACTACGACTCCTTCTAGTGGTGGCGGAGGAGGCGGAGGTGTTGTTGAAACAGTTTCTGCTATAGGGCAAGTCTCTTTTTGTGGGAAAGGGTATCCCTTAAGAACCGTTACGCTTCTTAAGGATACTCAGGTTTCTGCAAGTACTACTGTTGATGTGAATGATGATTTTAAACTTAATCTCTCAGGTTTAAAAGGGTCATATTTCTTTGGACTCTATGAAACGGATAAAAATGATCTTAGGTCGCCACTCGTTACTCTTACAACAAATATAAACCAAGGAGAAGCGGTGGTAACCCAGTGTATTGTTATGCCTCCAACTGTTGACATAAGCAATTTTAAAATTAAAAAGGGTGATCCTTTAATAATATCAGGATATGCGCTCTCCAATGCAGATGTTGGTATTACTATCGGAAAAGGAGTCGTGGACGCGCCTAACAAACGTGTGGTACATGCGATTTCTGGGCAAGATGGGAGATATCGTTATATATTAGATACAAATACATTGGAGAGGGATGTAACATATGCAATTGTGTCAATAGTAACAAAAGGGATGTTTGTTTCTCCACCAAGTTTTGTATTGAAGTTTAGGGTAGGGGACAAGACTGTTCCAAAGGATGAGACG
>CAYIOQ010000035.1:0-8880 GCA_964365055.1 uncultured Candidatus Saccharibacteria bacterium
CACCACCCGTAGAGGGGTGGTGTTTGTTTTATTTTTATTGTGGGGCTTGGTTATTGCATCATGTGCTGAGTTAAGTAAAACAGTTTTTATGGATTTGTCAATACAAAAACTTGTACGTTATTATCAGGTTGTTAAAGATTCGCGGTGTGCAATAGAGTAATCCACAAGTCAAAACCCTTTAGTTTGAGTATAGAGCGCGGAGGAGGCGAGACCTTTCATGAACTGTAAAAAATACTGCAAATAAGTATCGCAGTATGCAACGAAGTAGTTCGCCAATAAAGTTTGAAGCGTTTCTATTTGGATGAAGTTCAAGGAAAGACTGAACATAATATCAAAAACATAAAACCTCTTTGTGTAGATGAAATGCGAGGCATGCGTGAGAAACGGACTAAGCTGTATTCAATAATACAGCGAAGGAGTATCGCAACGCGTAACGAAGCAGTTCGCTACACAAAGAGGTTTTATCTTTTTTTGCGGAGAAAAGCGGGTATATCCCAATGATCCTTCATGGGATCCTCCGGCTTTTCTTTCTTTCCTGACTGCGGCTGTTTTACTGGTTCTTCCGCCTTCACCTCAGCAACATCCTCAAGATCGGTATCGAGGGCGACGTCAAGCGCGTCGTCTGCTAATGCTTCTTTCTCTTTTTTTGCTGATATCTCGCCTGACCCCATCCCCATCTCAGTTTTTTTATACCCATCAAACCCTGTTGCGATAACAATAACCTTAATATCTCCCTTCTTCATGCGTTCGTCGTGATATGCGCCGAAAATAACACGTGCAGCTTGATCAATTGGTTCGGTAATCACTTTAGCCGCTTCATTTACCTCAGAAAGTTTGAGGTCATCATTCCCAGCAACACTAAAAAGTACGCCTTTCGCGCCACTCATGGAAACATCGAGAAGTGGAGAATTAATTGCCTGGCGAGCTGCAACAAGAGCACGATCTTCACCCGATGCTGTTCCAATACCAATAATAGCACTCCCCGCGTTTTGCATAATTGCCTTTACGTCTGCAAAATCCACGTTAATGATACCTGGCAAGCTTACAAGCTCCGCAATTCCTCGCGTTGCCTGATGAAGCACGTCATCGATAGCCTCAAACGCCTTATGAAGCGGAGTATCTTTATCAATAATATTAAAAATGCGGTCATTAGGGACAAAAATGAGTGTGTCTACGCGTTCCGCAAGTCGTTGTGCTGCCGCCTCTGCAACCCTCATGCGTTGGATTCCCTCAAAGAAAAAAGGTTTTGTAACTACTGCAATAGTAAGTGCTCCAAGCTCTTGAGCAATCTCAGCCACGACAGGAGCCGCGCCAGAACCAGTCCCCCCACCAAGCCCAGCAGTAATAAATACCATATCTGCGCCCTTAAGCACCTCGTGAATTTCCTCACGCGTCTCCTCTGCCGCCTGACGCCCAAGCTCTGGATTCATGCCCGTTCCAAGTCCGCGTGTAAGATTTTTTCCAATGTGAATCTTTTCTTTTGCTACCGACTGATGAAGATCCTGAGAATCTGTATTAATCGCAACAAAATCAACACCTTTAATCTGGAGCCTATTCATGCGAGAGACTGCATTACCACCGCCGCCACCCACACCAACCACTTTTATCTTTACAAATGACTGAAAATCGGGTTTTACGTGTGGCATATTATATTAACGTTAATCTGATTCTAAGGGACAAAGATCTTAAAGATCTTCTTTACTTTATTAAGAAATCCTCTCTCGGATTCCATGGCACCGCCTATCTTCTCATCAGCGCCCCAAAAAAGCAAACCCATCGCTGTTGAAAATTCTGACCTGCGTACCATTTCCTCTACTGAGCTGTCCTCACATTCAATCTTAAAGGGCTCACCAACTCTTACTACCATTTTTAATTCACTTCTTACAAGGTCTGGAAGGCCGTTGAGGCGAGACCCGCCACCGATGAGAACAATACCACCAGGAAGACGTTTGTCCCCTAACGTCTTTAGCTCATTTTTAACAAAATCAAAAATTTCTGCAAGTCGCGCCTCAATAATCTCAGCAATGAATTTTTTCGACACCTTCCCCTCAAGACTTGGATCGATCTTCGAAAGTTCAAGTCCCTCCTTTTTTGAAACCTCGTCAGATGTGCCTGCATAAAGCAACTTCACCTTTTCAGCTGCATCAACAGGAATTTTGAGCCCTATCGCAATGTCGTTGGTAATGCGTGTAGAACCAACAGGAAAAATAGAGGCATGAAGAAGTTTCCCCTCCTCAAATACAGCCATACTTGTCGTACCCGCTCCAATATCAAGCACAACCACCCCGATTTCACGCTCATTCTTAGTAACTACAGACCTGCTTGATGCAAGAGGAGAAAAAATCATCCCACCAATACGAATATTAGGCTCAAGACACTTAGTAATATTCTTTACCACAGGAGAAAAAGTGTCCACTACAAGGCTATCCACCTCAAGACGAATACCATTCATACCAAGGGGATCCTTTATAGCAACCCCGTCAACATAATATTCACGTGGAATTACATGTAAAATCGATCGGTTTAATGGCAAATTGATTGCTTGGGAAGCCTGAACAACACGATCAATATCCTCATACGAAATCTCACCATCTGCACGAGCAACCGCAACCACCCCCCGCGAAGCACGTGCCAAACTTTGATACCCTCCCACATTCACGTAAGTGTCCTTAAACGCATCGCGAGCAGATACGTCCACCTCAGAACAAAACTCTACAAGTGCCTTTCGCGCCTCATCCATATCCACGATCATCCCATTGCGCATCCCCTGCGAATCCCTACGTTTAGCACCAAGAATACGAAGATTCCCACGATCCAAACATCCCCAAACCGCACGAATAGTAGACGTTCCAATATCTAACCCGGTAAAACAATTTTTCATTTAAAAAATAAGAGATTAACGATTACCTTCATTCTACTTCAATGCACACCACTCCCACAATAGTGAATTAGAATATAGACAACAGGTCTTTTTCTTTTTTCTCCATTTTTACTGCATCAACCTCTTTTTCATGATCAAAACCGAGGAGGTGCAAAACCCCATGCACGAGAAGTTTTTTCTCCCATTCATCATACGAAATGCCCAACTCCTTTGCCTCCTTCAGGATATGACTTGAAGCGAGATAAATTTCGCCCAGGAACCCCTTTCCCGCCTCAGGATCCACAAAATCCTTTGGTTGTGGGAACGATAATACATTTGTTACATTGTCCTTTCCTCCGGAACGCTTATAAAGCTCTCTCATGCGCGTATCGCTTACATAATAGATATCTACTCCCGCACGAGGGATCTCTAGGATACTAAAAAGACGCGCAACGAGTGTTGCCGTCTTTTTTTGTTGGGATACAGTACCAAAAACTCTAATTCCCATTCTCCTAGCGTCCTCCCGGCTTTTTAACGAGCAGACCCATCTTTTTAAGACGAGCAAACTCTTCTACCTTAACCGCACGGTACATTGCAGAACGATGTCGCTTGGTTTTGGTCACTACGCGATTGCTATAACGCCTATGTCGTGCCTCAAGCAAAACACCGCTTTTTTGTATAGCCTTTCTAAAGCGTGCCACAAATCCTTCTGTGGACTCACCCCCTTTTCGTTTCATTGCGATAGCCATTTGTTTTTATAGTAATTAGCTGTTAGGATTTATTCTTACCCTTTTTTAAGCCCTAGTCAATAGCTTATTTCTTTAGTCTCTTTTTTATTTCATCGAATATCTTGGAAAGTGGGATAATTTCTTGTGCGCCTGTCTTCATGTCACGCAAGATAATAGTATCATCGAGTGCTTCTCGTTGCCCCAAAATAAGAACAAAATCTGCCTGCAAACGATCGGCAATCTTAAGCTGCGCCTTTATCGAATCTCTTCCAAACGATTCTGCAACACTAATCTTCTCCTTTCTAAACACCTCCCTAAGCTTCATAAGCTTGCGTTTTGCAATCATACCAAGCTGAACAAGAAAAACACGCACGTTGTGCTCCTCGCCCACATTCGTGGTCTTCCCTACAAGATCCGCAACACGATCTATTCCAATTGCCCCTCCCATTGCGGGAGTATCCTTACCGCCAAGCATTTTTATTAAATCATCGTATCGTCCACCCCCAGCAAGCGCAAGCGGGGCAGAAGAGCTACTCTCTCGTCCTTCCTCTGCACCTCCGTCTTCTCTCTCTTCTCCCTCTTTCTCTCCTTTTCCTTTTTCTTGTTCTTTTGCCTGTTTTTCGAAAAAGACAGGATTAGAAAAAATCTCAAAAACCGTACGAGTATAATAATCTAATCCGCGTACAAGATAAGGTGAGAGAGCGTAGGGAATCTCAAGTTCATCAAGAAATTCCAAAACCCCTTTAAAATGTGAGTTGCAATCGTGACAGAGATTATCAAGCATCGTCGGCGCACTAACACGATATTCAATACACACCTTCTCCTTACAATCCAGGAGTCGAAATGGATTACGCTGAAAACGATTACGACAATCCTTACACATCTTAGGCAACTTATTTCTATAATAATCTCTTAGCTTTGCACGCCATGTACTTCGGCATGATTTATCTCCAATACTATTAATCTCTACCACGAGATCTTTAATCTTAAGTTGTTTTAATATGTTGAAAAAAATCAGAATTACCTCGGCATCATAGGAAGAACTAATATCTCCGAGCACCTCAACGCCAAACTGTGTAAGCTGACGCAATCGTCCTCGCTGCGGATTCTCGTGCCGAAACATAGGGCCATAATAAAAGAGCTTAACGGGCTGAGGTAAGTTCGACATTCCCTGTTCAATAAAAGATCGGACCACCCCCGCAGTACCCTCAGGGCGCATAGTAAGCTGTGTACCACCCTCAGTTTTTAAGTTATACATCTGCTTTTCTATGATATCCGTAGTATCCCCAACCGAACGCAAAAAAAGCTCGGTATCTTCGAGAATAGGTGTCTCAATGCGATCATAAAGATAATAACGCGCCTGCTCAAAGGCGATATTTTGGATTTTCTCTCGAACAAGCCCCTCTTCAAACAATATATCCCTCATTCCGCGAGGAGCCTTTGGTATCCATTTTGTTTTTGGTGCCGTCGCCTTTTTTATTGCTGTTTGTTTTTTAGCCATATTATTTAACAGTTTCCACTACATAATCACTCGAAGCAAACACCTTCGCCGCATCAAGTGGCCAGAGTCTAAACCGCACAAGCCCTATAATGTTATTAGTTGGCACCGCACCCCACATACGAGAATCATAGCTCGCATCTCTATTGTCCCCCATCACAAAATACTGTCCAGGCTGAAGTTTCTGAATAATATCGCCGTTAGTCTTCTCTGCTTGGGGGAGATAGGTTTCATTCAAGACATCCACTGCTCCGTCAACCCTTGTAACCATAACTTTGTTATTTCTAATCTCAACGGTCTCTCCCGGAAGCCCTATAACACGCTTGATGTAAAACGTAGCATAATCCTTAGGATAACGAAACACAATTACCTCACCACGCTGTGGCTCTCTAAGCCGATAGGCAATCTCGTCAATAATGAGATAGTTTCCATTCAAAAATGTCGGATCCATACTCGACCCACGCACCAAGAAGGGCTGGGCAATAAAATACCGCACCAAAAAGACAGCGAGGAGAGAAACCACGAGAACCTCAGCTAATTCAAGTATAAAAAGAAAAATATGACGCATAAAAAGAATCTGGAAAGAATTAAAAAAGAAAACCCTCCGCTTTCTGCTTACTATTTTCTATTTTCCCGTAAGTTGTGGCATAATTGTACCATATATTTTAAAATACACAAATGCCTCGTTTTCTCATTGCTGGTCTCGGCAATATGGGTGAAAAGTATGAAAAAACCTACCATAACGTGGGTTTTCTTGCCGTGGATCACCTCGCACAAAAGCTCTCTCTTGCCCAAAAAACCCTGCAACTCCCCATTCGCTGGAGCTTCCGTAAGATAGTAAGCACAATATACAGCTCCGAAGATCTCGTTCTCGCAAAACCAAGTTGCTACATGAACGAATCAGGCGGGGTCGTTTCCCCACTTCTAAAGCACTATAACGTCCCCACTGACCACCTTATCGTCATCCACGATGATTCAGACATTATTCTTGGTAACTTCAAACTTAAATTCGGAGGCAGCTCTGGAGGGCATCGTGGTATTGAATCCATCATACAAACAACAGGCACACAAGATTTTTGGCATCTCAAGGTTGGCATCCGCCCACAAGACGACCAAAGCACCATCCGTCTCAAGGCCGAACAACTCGTCCTACAAAAAATAGGCAAAGAAACAGAGGAAATACTAAAAAATACAATCGAAACTGCCCTCGAAACCCTCTTATCTCACATTAATAGCACCGCCTAGGCGAAAACGAAGAGTATATACCGCGATTCCAAACGCCACCGAAACATTGAGTGATTCTTTTTTGCCAACCATGGGAATTTCCACAATGGCATTTACCCGCTCTAGGACTGCCCTCGAAACACCCTTCACCTCATTTCCCACCACAATCACCAATCTAAGGAAGTCGGACTTCCTTAGATTTAAAGTAAAAAGATTTTGAGAAGATAAGTTTTGCTCAAGCGCGATCACAAAAAAACCTTCTTTTTTAAGCTTTTCTATGCATCGCCATGTCGAAGACATTTTCTCCCAAGACACCGTCTTCTCTGCTCCAAGCGCAGTTTTAGCAAAATCATTCAAAAGGTTTCCAAATCGATCAGTAGGAGTTGGCGTAATGCCACACAAATAGATTTTCTCTACTCCCACTGCGTCAGAGGTGCGGAAGATTGATCCCACATTATGGAGACTCCGAATATTATCTAAAATAACTCTCATGGAAAGCATTGTAACAGCGCGCAAAAAAAAGAAAAGCCCGCTTACGTGCGGGTTTTTAATTATTAAATGACATCTATATAACAAATACCGAAGAAAAGTAAATAGGCACCGCTTAAGGTGCAAAAAATGTATTCTGCGGAGAAGGCACGTCGCTTATCACAAAAATACCAATCTCACTTCTCTGAAGCGATTGGCCCTCTATAGCAATAGAAGATGCGGTATAAACAACTGGATCTACTTCGTTTTTATTAGCATCAAATAACAAAATCGATGCCTCATCCTCACCGTTGGGCAACACGTTCGATCGACGCACATCAGCAGTAATAGTATTAAAATTTGCCGCATCGTAGCTATTAAGACCCACAAGAAGAAACCCGCGTTGAGGAATAATTACCACATCACTCGAATTATCACCAAAAACTGCAAGTGACGTAGTGGACGTCGCCCCCGTTTTCAAAAGTCGCAACGACCATCCCTTCAAATCCTGATCGATATCCGAAAGATTATAAAGTTCCACGAACTCCTTCCCTTTATCACTCCCCACACCATCAAAAAGGATTTCGTTGATTACAACGCGAGGAGTAGATGACACATTACTGATTTGTGGTACCACCTCGATGATTTCGGTCGATGAAGCAACAACTTCTACCGTCGAGCTTGTAGTTTCTAAAATGAAATTCGAATTTTCTCGCTTTGGAGATCCAAAAATGCCACTTGTTGCATCGATGTCACCCTCATACAGCGCAAATGTGCCATCTTGCTTCAACTCCATACTGCGACGATCTATGTTTATAGAAATTGCAGGAAAATCTTTTTTAAAATCTATACGATCAAGACTATTACACCCAACATCAAAAAGCTCAACCACCTCGTCATCGTCGTTCAAGGCTCCTGTATATATCTTATCCGCAGTAAGATTGGGCACCGACGTATCGTTAGTACGTTCAAGGAGAAAATAACCATTAGCAGGAATGGTATCATTGCCATCAAACCGAACCGAGAAAAGAGATTTACTACTACTTGCAACAAGCTGTACTCCAGCAAGGCTTAAAGACGAAGAGCTTGTGTTATAAAGCTCAACCCACTCATCAGTAAAACTATTCACCGTACCCATCCACGCTAATTCATTAATACGTGCCACACGTGATGGAGTGCTTGAAGTTATCGCACACAAAGTAGGTTCAATTTTTATATTAACAGGAGTCCCTGCACCAACAGTAAAAACCCATATTTCGGGCGTAGCCGTAGCACTATTTATTACTAAAGGGGGTGTAACATCGACAGGCAAGGTACTTGAAACGACAGCTTCGGTACTCGATGTAAACATTAAAATACTCGAACTAGTAGGCATCGCTAATATATTTTGAATGGTTGAGGTCGCACCTTCGCTTGGAGCAATAAATTCAGAGAAAACAACCGAATTTTCCTCAGCAAAAGCGGTGGTATGCGATCGCATACCAGTAGAAGTGGGCAGCAAAAACAATTCACTAGACGTAGGGGCAATTAAATCTGGTGAAGAGGTGTGACCCAATAAACCCAGCGAACTTAAAATACTATACGGTCGCACAGTGTTTTGTATAAATGGTTCGACCCTGCTCCCGCCCTCTGAACGAGGCTCTCCCCAAAGTGGCGGCACCACAAATAAAAAAACAAGCGCCATAAGCGCACTGCACAAAACAAGTCCCTTTAAAATACCGGCACGGATGCTCATGATCACAAAATGATAGATTTTGATGAAATGTGAGGCGTGCGCGAGAAACAGACTGAGCTGTATTCAATGATACAGCGAAGGAGTATCGCAACGCACAACGAAACAGTTCGCTAAATCTATCGTTTTGTTTTAGTTGCTTTTCTCATCACCCCATAGGTCGAAACTTAAAGCTCCTCGACCAACGCTAATTGCTGTAAAACAGCAAGATCGCCTACTAGGATTGTTATCTCGCCGAAGCGAAATGACAAACGGTTCTAGTTGAAATAATTGTTCCACGCACAGCTTCCGCTACACGTGCCTTGTTACGACTTCTGCCATGTTACCGAACCTACTCTGATCCAACCGAAGTTGGGCTTCAAGCATTCCC
>CAYIOQ010000036.1:0-8690 GCA_964365055.1 uncultured Candidatus Saccharibacteria bacterium
CACCACCCGTAGAGGGGTGGTGTTTGTTTTATTTTTATTGTGGGGCTTGGTTATTAGATCACACGGTATCTCTTCCGAACCATTCCGAAGGCGCGTAGCAGGGTGTTGTCAATCCCGAGTAAAAACGAGTTGGATTGACAACGAAGCGCCGGAGGACAGAGTGAGGATACCGCTGGGGATCCGAACGTGTGAGGAGGGGATACCGTGGGATTTAATGACGGCATGGTATAAAAAAGACAGCGTGATAGCTGTCTTTTGAATTTTGTCTTGTTATGTTTTAACCCTTTTCGCCGACTGGCTTTACGAACTCAAGTGTTTCCACCTGGCCGAGAATAAAGTTCGACTGAACTTCTTTGCCGTCAGCGTATGCGACCATTTGGTCATCGCCAACGTTCAGCGCATCTTGCGCCATTTGCCTGATCTCAGTCACTGTTTTTCCTGTTACGGTAGACCGTGTGAACTCGATAGAGGTCGCACCCGACATCACCTTTACCGGCTTTTCCATTGTTGCTGCCATTTTTTCACCTCCTTTGCTGTGGGGGTTTTGGTTTGAAAGGACTAATAGTTTTTAGCATATTTTTAGCCCTAAGGTCAATCTCTTTGTTTACGGGTTCCTGTGTACAGGTGAGACGATGCCTTTGATGAGGTCAAAGTACTGATCTGCGTAGGGGATTGGTTTTTCGTGAAGCCAGAGGGTAATGGCGTTTAGCATGAGAGCTGCCATCATAAAGTTTACTGTTAGGAGTTGTGGAGATCCTGTTTCGATAAGTGCCATGCATCCTGGTGTTTCCGGGTGATTGTTTTTTGGATGTTCTATCTCTGGATGAAATTTGGTAAGCGGTGGAGTGAGGTCTACTCCATTTTTTCTTTCATATACTTGGACAGTACCATCGGTTTCTTCATTGCCCCCTGAAATGAGGATGGCATTTTGCAGCGTGCGCAAGTGATCAGAGACGATTTTTCGTGTTGCATGATTGTCTACTGCGAGGAGAATGATGTCACCATCGTTTAGATGCACATAAACATTGTCTTTGTTGATAAAGAGGGTTCTCGCTTCGATGCGCAATGTTGGGAACAATGACACAAGGGATTCCTTCGTGGCACTTGTCTTTTGAGTAAGCATTTGTGAGCGTTGGCGTTCGTTATTTCCTTCATCATAGATATCGCCGTCTATGAGAATTACTCGGCGTGGTGTGCGTGGTGTGTTTGTATAGACAAGAGTTCTACATATAGGTTCTGCTAGATGAGAACCAATCCCTCCAAGCCCGATGAGTATAAGACTCATGTATTATCCCCCCTTCGCCGTGTTCGACGTTGGTATAGCGGTCCTTTTTTTGTGTGTACGTTTTCATACCAGGTTACTGGAATGATGTAGCTCCTTGGAAAGATAGTTCTCTTTGAGTCGAGGAGTGCGTATTCAGATTTCTTATCTGACAAGAGAGAGATACCTGCAAGAATCTCCATCGGGTCACAGTCGAATCGAGTGTTATTGATTACCGCTTGTATGCTTAGAGTAAATGTGTTTGTGGAGCCTCTAAATGATCCAAATGTTCCATGAACACCATCCATGAAACTCTCGTCACGATGATCTGTTTTAGAATGGAATGCTGGGTATTTTGAGTGCGAATGGAACGTGCCTATGAGGTGAATAGGATATTCAAATCGAGGTATTTCATATCGTTCAATAGTGTCCGAAGATACAATTTGATGTGGTGTAATGAGTGCGTATTTATGTTTCTCGGCGTCCCACAAAAGAAGAACAATGGTCTCTACATCATGTTTTTGTGACAACGAGGCAAAAAAACGAACCATGCTACTTACAATTTGTTTTGTGAGTTTGGGGAGTTGAAAGGTGAATCTTGGTGATTCAGATTTTAGTGTACTGATGCCATTAAGTGGAACAACTGTTTGCCAAAAGGGATTTTCTTTGTACATAAAGATTCCATTTTGTGCGATGATGTAATAAAAAGGGGTTTCCGGGTGTGGCGTAGTATTGTCTTTGATCCAAATAGGAATCATAGATGTTTTCCCTTTTCGTAGGTGTTTATTATGTGTACTATAGAATCTGAGAGCATCTCTGATGCGGAGGTATCTACTTCACAAAGTGTAGTTTTAAGACGTTGCGCTGTCTCTTCTAGGAGTATCATGAGGCGTTTATGAGCAATGCACGTGATATCGCTTTTTGGAGATTGTGTGCCACAGAGGGTGTGTAGACGTATTGCAAGGTCTTTTCCAAAGTCCGTTGCGTAGCGTTCTTCTATCGCATCTTGTGCGTTTTGATTTTCTTGTTGTGTCGTAGCTATTTTTGTTGTAATACCAAACTCGAGGAGTCGTTTATCGATGAAGGTGCGTAGGGTAAAAATTTCTTTCCACGGAAGCCCAAGCACAAAGAGAGGGTTTTTTTCAGACATCGTTTCCCACGTATCAAGATCTTTTAATTCTGGAATTTTTTTAGCAGCATCTTCATAAAATTGGAGATAAGTGGACGATCTTTCATAAAATGAACTTCCCCAAAAATAGGTGAATAATGTTTCTGGCCATTTTTTATCTCTGGTGAGAAGATACGGTTGGTTTATTCCGAGACAACATTCAAAGGTGTGGGCGTGCATATTTGGGAGATTGGGAAGACAAAGCATGTCGTCAAGGCCAGTAAGGGGAGCATTGCGGTAAAATACACAGAGCCTAACAAATGCATTGTCTCGAAAGATTGTCAAGAAATATATCCATGGAAACGCTAGGCGCCTTCGTTCATTCATAATATTGATTGTTCTTTGTTGTGGTGGGTTTTCTATGCAGAATATTTGATAGGTGGCGTTTGTTGATTTTAGATTCCAGTGGAACCTTGTTCCGTAGGGGAGAATCTTCTGATACTGTTGTTCTATTTCTTCAGTAAGAGCTATTTTTTGGGCGGCTAGTTGCTCTATTTCTAACAACATTTCTTTTATGATTTCTTTAAAACATTGTGCGCCTTTGGATCTTAGTGTTTCAAGGAGTCTTCTCATATATAAGTGTTTTGCTTCTTGTATGCTTTCTTCGAGGTATGCGCGCGTATGTGGTGTTATTTTTTCGAGTTCTGGAAGTGCGTGTTTTTCTCTCCAGAGGCGCATCGTTTCCTCCATGGCATTTCGTACGCGAGAGTCTATAAAGGGTTTTGTACTGGAGTGCTTTGTGAGGGTAAGGGTTGTTTTAGGAAAGAGTTTGAGTATTTTTTTACATTCCTCATCGATACGCCATACATTTCCTTCTGCATCAAAGAGGGGGGTGTCTCTAAGGAAGCTGGGTAGTTGAACAGTTTCGTATTCTCTGGGACTGTCTTTTAACACGTAGTCTGGCTCCTTTCTGTTTTTCAATGAACTGGGTTACTAGGTGCTATCGTGCCATTTTTATAAGTAAGTGTCAAATATTTTTGAAAACAAAAACACGCATTTCTGCGTATTTTTTCAGTTAGAACAGTGCTTTATTTTGTATGCCAAGTAGTGAAAACTCGATTTGCAAGCCACTGGCTTGCATCCGGATATCAGATATTTTAGTAGTCCGTATTTTAGATGGGTATTTGAAACAAGTTACCAATTTAGGATACTATCGAGTTTCTACTACTTGGTGTGTAAATGAGTGTAGGGGACCAGTGCCATATAACGAGCTCGCTTGATCGCGAGAGCAAGTCTTCGTTGGTGTGAGGCGCAAATGCCCGTCTTCTTTGGTTTATAGATCTTTGACTGAAGCGAAAAGAAACGCTTTATTGTATTGGTGTCCTTATAGTCAATATAGCCCGTGTTTTGCGAGCAGAAGTAGCACTGTTTATTTACTGTTGGTGGTGTGTACATGGTATTTATGGTTTAAAAAGGAAGGTCTTCGCTTTTTATATCATCACCCATATCAATAATGGGGAGTTCTTCTACTTGTGGGGGTTGGTGGATTTCCTTTTCTTGTGTTGTGGATCCTCCTGGATGACCCGCATTCTGGTATTGTGGGCGTGGACCGAACTGTATGTTTTCAGAGACAATTTCCGTCGCTCTTCGCTTATTGCCAGTTGTGTCCTGCCACGAACGAGTGCGAAGTCGTCCTTCAACATACGCGAGGGATCCTTTTTTCAAATATTGACTTGTTGTTTCTGCTTGTTTTCCCCATACGACCACTGTGTGAAATTCTGTTTCTTCTTTTTTTTGTTTGTTCTGATCATACCAGACACGATTGGTTGCAAGAGAAAGCGTAGTAACCGATTGCCCACTTGGAGTCGTGCGAAGTTCTGGGTCGCTGGTAAGTCTTCCTATGAGAATAACTTTATTAAGATTCATAATTATTAAAGGATTTCGGCCAGTCTTTTATCAAGCTCTTGAACGTCCACTTCACCCGTGGTGAGCGGAGTCGAATTAGAAACCTCTTCTTTGTTTGTTTTTGATTCCACCTTATTTTTTGCGTATTCTGCAGATCTTTTTATCTGGTAGGTTTCTTGTTCAAGATGTTTCTTATTCAATTTAAGGATAAGAGCGCGCACAAGATTTTTCGTGTAGCGAAGCCCTTCCTTTATATTTGATATGTGATCGGCAGAGGTTTCGAAGCGGATCCAAGAGAAATAGGCTGTTTTTCTTTTTGCTATTCTGTAGGCAAGATTATGCGTTACAAGCTCTCCCTGTTCAGAGATAGTCCCATGCTTACCAAGAAGTTCTTCGAGAGTTTTTTTGACCTCACGAGCATCATCTTCGGTGAGCTCTCCGCTGATAAGGAAGCCCAGTTCGTATAATGTTTTATCCTCAATAATTTCTGTCATGATGTTTTAATGTAGCATTCTTCGGCCCGTAGGTCAAGCATCTTGTCTTTGAAACACAAAACCTCCGCAAGGGAGGGTCTATGTGTTTTGAGGAGGGGATTAACTGCGTTTTATTTTTAACTTACGTTCTCCTTTTGCTGCTTTTTTGGGAAGTTTGATGGTAAGAATACCGTTTTTAAAATCTGCTACGGCTGAGTCAGAATCAATTTGCTCGGGTAGAATAATACTTCTTGAAAAATTACCCCAAAAGATTTCACGATAAAAGTACTGGTCTGAGGCAACACTGGTTGTTTTTTTGCGAGCGCCTTTTATGGTAACCATATCGTTTGTGATGCTCACGTCGAGGTCGTCCTCATCGATACCTGCAATAGTAGATTGAATATAAATGTTTTGATCATCCTGAAAGACGTCTACTGTGAGCTGACCTTCTTCATCAGAGTCAGTTGAATTGATGGGATTTTCGTTTAATTCTGCGGGGGCCTGACGGCGCACGCCACGGCTAAGTGAAGAACCTGTTTTTGCAAGGATAGCCTCGTACGACTCGTTACCATAGGACTCATTATACATCTCATCCATAAGTTTAGAACTTTTATGTTCTCTATATTTTTTTAATTTTTTTATTCCAGATTAATAGGAAGAGGTTTACGTTTTAGTGTTTCAAAATCTTGGAGGAGAAAGAAGGCGGCAAAGAGGAGAATAGAAGACGTATAGATAAAACTTGCACCCCCATAATATATTATAAGATAGTTAAAAAAAGTGTGCAAACCCACAGCAAGTGCAAAACCTTTTATGAGGTGTCTGTAGTGCCCGTCTCTAATGGTGAGAGCCCAGTAATAACCAAGGATTCCGGTAGCTAGGGTGTGGAGAAGCGTTGCTCCCATGAAACGTAAGCTTAAGATTTCCACAGCCCCCGAGAAGAGCGAGATATTTGCAAATCCAAAGGAGTAAACGGGAGGAAGCGCGGTGTACACCTCCCGAAGTGTAAGAAGTATATTTTCGGTTGTAGCGAAACCAAGGCTTGCGGTAATGGCGTAGATCATCGCGTCTACGGGTGCGTCCATTACTCTGTCATGTTCCATTGGATATGCGGCAAAAAATTTACATCCTTCTTCGATGGCTGCTGCGATAAGGAAGGAGACAAAGAGTGTCCATGATGGATCAAAACTAGGTGCGAGCGGTTTTGAAAAATAAGTTTCTAATATGATGACTATTGGAGCAATCGCAATACCTGAAATAAAGGTGCGTGTTATTTTTGACCAGGGTTCTGGGTGTACTTCTTCTTTGAGATAAAAATAAAGCCACCCCAACGCAGGGGCGCTTCCCAGAAGTATAGAAAGAAAAAGCACCATTTAATAATTATACACTATAAGGGCCACTTTTCTATCATCAAAGTTTTTTCTTTTTGTGAAAGGGGGAGTTGTTGATAGAGGGTTTCTGTGATAAACGGCATAAATGGGTGGAGAAGTTTTAGAATTGTGGAAAGACAATAAAGAAGTATCTTTTGTGTGTTTTCTTTTTGTGTTTCGTCTTGAAGTTGTGGTTTGCTTGCTTCGATATAGACATCAGCGAATGTATGCCATGTAAATTGATAGAGTTCTTGGGCTGCTTCGTGAAGTTGGAATGTATCAAGGTACTTTGTTGTCTTGAGAATGGTTTCGTTTAGGCTGGTAATAATGTTTTTGTCAGCATCGGTAATCCCTTCTGGTTTTATAACTATGTCAATTTCGTTGGCGCTATTGCTCAAAACAAAACGCGCGATATTCCAGAGCTTATTTCCAAAATGCTTCATCCCTTTTATTTTTTCTTCCGATAGAATTGAGTCGGTTCCCGGTGCACTGTTAAAAACCAAAGCAAAACGTAGAGCATCTGCTCCGAATTTTTCTATGAGATCTAAGGGGTCAGCGCTGTCGGCTTTTGATTTTGATAATTTTTGGCGTTTTTCATCGCGTACCAACCCGTGTAAATAGACTGTTTTAAACGGTATTTCTCCAACAAGCGCGGTGGTCATTAAAATCATACGCGCTACCCAGAAGAATAATATTTCGTAGGCTGTTTCCATTACATCTGTTGGGTGATAGGTTTGTAAATCTTTTGTTTTATTGGGCCAACCTAGTGTACTAAACGTCCAAAGTCCTGAAGAAAACCAGGTGTCTAATGTATCAGGATCCCGTTCCCACCCCTTGTCTTCTGGTGGATTTACATTGCAGTAAAGTTTCTCGCCTTTATACCAGACAGGAATTCTGTGGCCATACCAGATTTGGCGGGAGATGCACCAATCGAGCAAGTTATCAACCCAATTGAAGTAATTGTTTTTGAAACGATTTGGGACGATGTTGATTTGTTCAGAATCCACTACGTGTCGCATGAGTTGCTTGAGGGTAACTTCCCGGTTCGTAGCGATACCCGCAATTGCAGAATGGGGGATTTTAAATGGTTGATTAACGCGAATGAACCACTGGAGTTTTGGTAGTGGTTCAATGATGCCACCCGTGCGTTCTGCGGTGGCAATGTTGTGTGTAATAGTTTCTTCTTTTTCTAAAACACCTTCGGTTTTTAACCAAGCAACAACATTTTCACGGGCTTCAGTAATCTTCTTACCGTGTAATGGCCCTTCTATTGTCATGCGTGCTCGTTCATCGATGACTTGTGACCATTTTAGATTGTGGCGCTTGGCAATTTCAGCGTCAGTCATACTGTGCGCAGGGGTGACACCCACAGCGCCAGTTCCAAAATCTTTCTCTACGCTGTTATCGGCAACTACTGTGATATGGAGGGGTGTTCCGCAAAATGTGAGATTATATTCTTTTCCAACAAATTTTTGGTAGCGTACATCGTCGGGATGCACCGCAACAGCAACATCACCAACTTTTGTCTCTGGGCGTGTGGTTGCGATAGATATGGGAAAATCTTTTGAATATTTAAATGTGTATAGATTTGCAGGTTGTTCTTTGTAAACAATTTCATCATCAGAGATAGTTGTTTGTCCCTTGGGATCCCAGTTTACAATACGAAAATCACGTTGAATGAGCCCCAAATCGTAGAGACGCTTGAATGCTTCGTTTACCGCGTGGTTACGTTTTTCATCTAGTGTAAAAGCCTCCCGACTCCAGTCGCAAGAAGAACCCATTGCGCGCATTTGTCCCGTCATAATAGCTCTATGTTCGGCTACAAATACATCAATGCGTTTAAGCAACTCATCTCGCCCTAAGTCATACCGATTCTTGTCCTCCTTTTTTAAAATATCTTTTTCCACTCGTGCTTGCGTTGCGATAGCAGCGTGATCAGTACCGGGTATCCACAACGCTCTATATCCTTGCATTCGCCGCCAGCGTATAAAAATATCCTCAATCGTGAGAAATAGCGCATGACCCGCGTGAAGAATGCCAGTAGCGTTTGGGGGAGGCATTATTATGGTATAAGATTTTTTTCCTTCAGCATCGGGGAGATTGTCTGGATTAAAATATCCCGACTCTTCCCAGAGCTTGTATATTTCTTTTTCGTGTAGATTTGGATCGTAACTTTTTTCTAATTCTTGTGCCATACCAGGTAGTAGAAACTCGACTGTTGATACAACTATCATCGAAATTTCTTTGCATTTAGTTGTTTATATCATACCTCATTATTGCCCCTGGTGTGTTTACCTATCCTGTCGAGTTTTCACTACCTGGCATGTCTCTTTATTTTAGAGAGTTAAGTTCGATTGAGCAACCATGCGTCGTTTCTTTTTTTGAAGTGAATTGATGTAGGCACTTGCTGCTATCGTGGCGGCATTATCAGTAATAACGTTTCGTGCCGGTGGAATGAAGAGCACGTTTTCTTGTTTACACATTTTTTTAAGTGCGTTTGTAAGAGATTTGTTTGCTGTGACACCACCTCCAATAAGCACCATTTTTGCGTCAAATTGTTTTATGGCTCGCATTGT
>CAYIOQ010000037.1:0-3257 GCA_964365055.1 uncultured Candidatus Saccharibacteria bacterium
CTTCGAGATTATTATTCCTCTGCACGCGCCCTTATATTCCCTCAGCAAGAAGATTTTGGTCTTGTGGCTGTTGAGGCTTTAAGCTGTGGCACCCCCGTCATTGCCTTTAGAAGGGGCGGAGGGCCGGAAGAAATAATCGAGGAAAAGAAAAATGGTCTTTTTTTTGAGGAACAAACGGTGGAATCTCTACTCACGACAATTCGTACATTTGAAAAAAATAATTTTAGTGGGGAGGTGTGTCGCGTTTCCGCCCTCCGTTTTTCTCCCGAACAATTTAAAACACGTGTAAACTTTATCATAAGTAATGCAATGAAATATTTTTATGAAGATAGGTTTTGATATAAGAGTGCTTTCCACGGGCAGAATTACTGGTGTGGAAGAATATACCTTAGAACTTGCGAGGCATCTTTCGATGTTTGACGTAAAGAACGTGTTTACTTTTTATTATAATGGCGCAACACCTCTTTCAAATCCTTATTTTGAAAATAAAAACGTAGTGTACGGAAAAACACCAAATAGATTTCTTGATCTTTCTTTTAAATTCGCCTCCCGTCCTTATGTAGACGATCTCGTTCCGTGCGACCTCTTTTTTAGTCCGCATTTTCTTCTTACCCCACTCAAATCAGCACAAAGGATACTCACGGTGCACGATCTTTCGTTTTTGAGATTTCCCGAATTTTTCTCCCTCAAACATCGTTTTTGGCTTAATTTTATGGAGGTGAAAAAACAAATTAAGCAGGCAGATAAAATTGTGGTTCCTTCTCACTGTACTAAAAATGACCTTATCACCCTTCTTGGTGTTCCCGAGGAAAAAATAGAGGTAATTTACCACGGTATCAACCCAATTTTTGAACAACATTACGATGAAAAAGAACTGATACAATTCAAAACGAAACATGGACTTCCGGAGCGTTACATTCTTTACCTAGGCACCATTGAACCACGAAAAAACATTACTACTCTTATCAAGGCATTCGAATTGCTTTGTGATGAGTTTCCTGACACATCACTTGTTCTTGCGGGAAACCTGGGGTGGTTATTTGAACAATGCCTTCGCGCAATCAATACGTCAAAATACAAAGACAGGATCATTCTCACACGCGTATCCTCAGAAGATCGCCCCAAGCTTTATCAGGCAGCTCAGGTATTTGTTTATCCTAGTTTTTTTGAAGGGTTCGGTTTTCAGCCTCTTGAGGCACAATATTCTCACATACCAGTTATCGCATCAAACAGATCGTCTCTTCCCGAGATATTAGGGGATTCCGCACTTCTTATTGATCCCTATAACAGACTTGACCTTGCCGATGCGATACGCACCACTTTGAGGGAGGAAAAGGTGAGGAACATCTTGATTAGAAAGGGGAGGGAAAATGCGGTACAATTTAATTGGGACAATGCGGCAAAGCATTATATCAAACTCTTTGCCTCTATGTATTAAGCCTACGTCGTGCCTAAAAAAAGTTTCATTTTAAAATTACTTTTTGATGTGCGGCCCATGAAAAATGGGTCTTTAGATTCGGAATGGATTAGTAAAGGAGTTCCCGTAATTAATCTTGCTCCACCCAAAACGATACAATTCAAAATTGATTATGTCACAAATCCAACCCAAGATGTTTTTAGAAAATATATAGGTCCGCGCACCCTTTTTCAAACAAAAAAACATTCAAAAAAAATATACATTAATCGTCAGCCATTTTTTTTCGAGAACATTTTAAGAAAAAGCGTTGTTGGGTTTGTTTGTGTAACAATTTTTTGTCTTATTCTTTTTAAACTATTTATCTTTGATAATTATAGTCATCTACAATCTCTTGGTAAGGAGGTGTACCACAATATTGGAGAGGGAATTGCCAGTTTTAAAAATCTTAATTTTTCTGAAGGCAAGGAACGACTAAGAAACGCTCAAACGTCTCTTTCGATGCTTGAGACGTCCATGAATAAAGCCTCCCTTTTAAAGGCGATCTACGCCCCTCCATTTACCCTCACCAAAAATCTTAATGTAATATTAAAATCTTCCCTCGATGTGGCAAATGATATGGAGAATATAACAAACCAAAGCCTCTCTGACATATTTGGGCGTGGAATAGACCTTAAAAAAATTAAAAATGTTGATAAAAAAATAGAGATAATATCTCGCACAACGCCGAAGGTTATAGGAAGCCTAGCTAATCTTTCTCTACTTCCAGGTATGGGAGAATGGTCTACAACGCTAAAAAATCAATATTTTTCGATACAAAATGAGTTAAATGATAGTCGAAATTATCTAGCGGACCTCACGATCGCACTGGGTGGGGACGCCATACCAAAACATTATTTAATTGTCTTTCAAAACCCATCTGAAGTACGTGCAACAGGCGGTTTTTGGGGAAGTTATATGCTTCTCGAGGTCAATAAAGGAAAAATTGTTTCGATGGATATCAGAAATATTTACGATCTTGATGGACAACTCCTTGATACTATCAACCCGCCAAAACAACTTCTTCGCATTACGCCCCGTTGGGGAGTACGGGATGCAAATTGGTTTTTTGATTTTACGACTTCTGCAAAGAAGGGAAAGGAGCTTTTTGAGCAATCGCGTCTCATCGCTGAAAAAAATATTAAGGTGGATGCAGTTTTAGCCGTCAACACAACATTTGTTGAAGAACTCTTAAAACACATCGGCCCAATTCCTATGCCTGAATACGGTGTCGACATTACCAATGAAAATTTTGTAAAAGAAGTGCAGTATGCCGTTGAATATGGGTCGGATAGATCAAACTTTGGAGATCCAAAGAGAATTCTCAAAGTATTTATTCCTCGATTTCTAGATAAACTAAGTACCATGGAAGACAAAAAAGCCATCGTTACTGTTATTAAATCCATGTTTAATAATAAAGAGATGCAGGTAGCTATTTTTAACCCAGCATTTGCCCACATCGCTGAGATGACGCATGCTTTGGGATACGACGGACATATTATCGAGACGAGCGCGCTTGAAGATTATCTCGCCTTTGTAAACTCTAATGTTGCTGGAGGAAAAAGCGATTACGTAATGACACAAAAAATCGATACAAGAATCATTATTAAAGACGACGGGGTTATTGAGCATGATCTCGTTGTAACACGTGAGCATAAAGGAGAAAACGGGTTACTGTCGTTGTGGCGTAGCATAAACAAAAATTATATACGAACATATGTTCCTCTAAGCGCTGAATTTATTCGTACAAAAGGTACGACGTGGGTGAGCTATCCAAATAAAAACAAGAAAGCAAAAAACGACC
>CAYIOQ010000037.1:3357-8092 GCA_964365055.1 uncultured Candidatus Saccharibacteria bacterium
TCATTTTGAGCCTGGTCCAAAATCATACGAGATAAAATTAACCATAGTCCCGAGCGCAGAATAATAATCATGATATCGTCTATAAAAAAATTTTTGAGTCTTGAGTCTGAACGTGTTCACGCCTCAGCTCTTATTGTCGGTGTCGGAGTTTTTGTAAACGGTATACTCTCTCTTTTTCGAAACTCACTTCTTGCCTCCTTTTTTGGGGCGTCTCATGACTTAGATGTGTATTTTGCTGCTTTTCGTATTCCCGACCTCGTTTTTGTGCTTATCATTACTGGAGCACTTTCATCTATTTTTATTCCCCATTTCTCAAAATATCTAAACGAATCACGAGAGAAAGCGTGGGATTTTACGACAAAAATTATCAACGGCTATTTATTATTTGGCTCCCTTCTTGCCTGTCTTCTTTTTTGGCAAATGCCAGCCTTGATGCATTGGCTTGTCCCCGGCTTTGAAACAGAAAAAATAACCCTTGCTGTTTATCTCGCCAGGCTACTCCTTATCCAACCAATTCTTCTCGGTATTTCAAGCATTGTTTCTGGGGCACTACAATCTCTTGGTAAGTTTTTTATCACTAGTTGTGCGCCCATCCTTTATAATGTAAGTATTATTTTAAGTATTTTCGTTCTTTCCCCGCGGTTTGGGATTGAAGGTGTGGTTTTTGGAGTACTTATTGGAGCGTGTTTACACCTGTCCCTTCAAATATTGGTGCTCATTTGGTCGGGGTTCCATCACAAACTACGCCTCCTTTCGCTTGAAGAGGTGGGGGATATTGTACGCTTGGTATTCCCTCGATTTATCAACGTGCTTCTCATCCAAGCAAATATTATCCTTACACTACGCTTTTTATCTCATCTTGAAACAGGATCTATTGCTCTTTTTAATTTGGCATTTGATTTGTATACCTATCCAATAAATCTCGTTGTGACTTCAATCATTACAGCAAGCTATCCAGTGCTTGCACGACGATTTAATACGTCGCTCGTGGAATTTAAACATCTTTTTTCACGCACTCTTTTTGCTACCCTTTTTTCCGCATCTGCCTTCTTTTTGTTATTTGCCTTTTTCGGCACTCCCATTGTAAGATATATTTTACAACATGGTGCGTTGGGAGAAGTATCAACACAAAAAATAGCTCAAATCCTCTTCTTTTTAAGTCTTGGTATGGTTGCAAACTCCCTCCTTCCTTATTTAGTACGAATAAGTTTTATTTTTCAAAACACGACGCTACCGCTCTTGACGAGCATCTTGAACACCACTCTTTATTTCTTTTTGGGTCCTATATTCCTTATTTATTATGGAATAAATGGCATTGCGATGGCACTCTCTATAACGATTTGGTGTGACGTGATTTTACTTGGCACCCTCATTTTATATAAACTAAAACGAATATGCCCAGTAGTGAAAAGTCGACAGAATATGTAATGCCCTTTATTGCAAAAAATGGTTCATATATCAATTATAAGAATACTAACAAAAAAGTTTAACTAGTCCGCCTTTGGCGGAGAGTCGACTTTCTACTACCGGGTATGACATCCCACGATATTCGAGAAAAATTTATTACCTTTTTTAGAGAGCGGGGACACGTTCAAATCCCTTCTTCTTCACTTGTTCCAAGCGGTGATGTTACAACGCTTTTTACAGGATCGGGAATGCAACCGCTTATTAAGTATCTATTGGGAGAAAAACACCCTTCTGGACAACGTCTTACAAATTCACAAAAAAGTTTTCGGGCAGAAGATATTGATGAAGTGGGGGACAATCGTCATACCACATTTTTTGAAATGCTTGGAAACTGGTCGTTGGGGGATTACTTTAAAAAAGAACAATTGCGCTGGTTTTTTGAATTTTTAACCGATGTAGTAAAACTCGATCCAACTAAACTTTATGTAACCGTTTTTGACGGTGATAAGGAAAATAATATTCCACGAGATATTGAATCTGTTGCCCTTTGGCAAGAACTTTTTAAGAAAAAGGGGATTGAGGCATCAGCAGTAGAACTTGTGACAGAAGAACGTGGTGGAGAGGTTGGCATGCAAGGCGGGCGTATTTTTTACTATAATGCTAAAAAGAATTGGTGGAGTCGGGCGGGAACACCGGCAAAGATGCCAGCACACGAGCCTGGAGGGCCTGATTCTGAGGTCTTTTATGAATTTACATCTGTAGAGCACAATCCTTCTTTTGGGTTATACTGCCACCCCAACTGCGATTGTGGGCGTTTTATGGAGATCGGAAACTCGGTCTTTATGGAATATATAAAAAACGAGGATGGCACCTTCGCTAAGCTTGCACAACAAAACGTGGATTTTGGAGGGGGGCTCGAAAGAATAACCGCCGCATCGCAAAATGATCCCGATATTTTTAATATTGATGTTTTAAAACCCCTCATTGATACCATACGCAAAGAAGCAAAAAATTCTAACATACACTCCGAACGTATCGTGGCCGATCATGTACGTGCCAGCATTTTTTTGATCAGTGATGGGGTATTACCTTCAAATAAAGAGCGCGGATATCTTTTACGCCGTCTTATTCGCCGAGCTGTAACCCATGGGCAATACCTTATTGGTCTTCCAGCGGGATTTTTAAGTACTACTATTGATACACTCATTAACTCCTATGCCAATGTGTACCCAGAACTTGTTACGAATAAAAATAATATCAAAGAAGTTTTCACAAAAGAACAGTCCGCATTCGAAAAAACGTATCACAATGGCATAAAAACGTTCGAAACTATTGCCTCAGAAAATAACAATATCTCGGGACCAGACGCTTTCGTACTCCTCGCAACACACGGATTTCCTATCGAACTTACCGAAGAACTTGCTAGGCATATGGGAAAAACAGTTGATCGTATTAAATTCCAAGAGGAGATAGAGCGTCACAAAGAGATTTCAAAGGCAGGACAAGAAAAAAAGTTCGGAGGGCATGGTCTCATTCTCGATACGGGAGAACTCAAGGCAAGTACGCAGGAAGAAGTTCAGAAAGTTACTCGACTTCATACCGCAACCCACCTTATGCAACAGGCCCTCCGTGATGTGTTGGGAAACTCAGTGCATCAAATGGGATCAGATATTACCACAGAGAGAACACGTTTTGATTTTTCTTTCGAAAGAAAAATGACTCAAGAGGAGATAAAAAAAGTAGAGGATCGGGTAAACGAGATAGTTTCCCAGGACCTCCCTATGCAACACAAGGAGATGAAAAAGGAAGATGCAGAAAAAACAGGAGCACTCTTCTTTTCTAGAGAAAAATATCCAGAAAACGTAAAAGTGTATTTTGCAGGGAACACACTAGAAGACGCCTATAGCAAAGAGTTCTGTGGGGGACCACATGTAACTCACACAGGTGAAGTAGGGAAATTCAAAATCCTCAAAGAAGAGGCCCCGAGCGCCGGTGTTCGCCGCATCCGAGCGATAGTAGAGTGATGTGTTTGAATTACAAAACATCTCTTTCTCACACGTTCGCCACTCCAGCGCGTGGCTCACTCATCCGCAGGTGCTTCGTTGTCAACCCAACTCATTTTAATTCGGGGCTGACGACACCCAGCTCCGCACCTGCGTAATGGTTCGAAATAGACATGTTATAGTTCAAAACGATAGACAAACCATCTATCAATATGCTATCTCTAGTGCAGATCATTAAAAAGAACGGGGCTAAACGGGTATGTTAGATTTGATCATAAATCCAATACATAAACCAATTCTCTTTGTGGACTTTGATGGCACCCTTTGTGAAGTTTAGATCAAAGCCACCAAGATAAAATTCAAAAGTATCTCTTTCAAGAAAATAAGGAAATAGTAACCCAATGGATGCTTGGTGGATACACAAGCGAAGAAATTAACAGTCTCCTTGCAAGGAAGCTGAAAGTTTCTTCTGAATGGCTTTGGCAAATATTTGTGAACGATTGTCGAAGCATGAACGTTTCTGTTCAGACCTTGATTGACCTCGCCACACTAGAAGATAGGTTCAAAGTCATATTACTTACTGATAATATGGATTGCTTTTCTAGATTTACCGTACCATCACTTAACCTTGAACATTATTTTGATAGAATCATAAATTCCCACAATAAAAAGAGATCAAAGAAGGATATGTTACCTGACCTCGTAGACGGAAAACTAACGAAAGAAAGTTTTATAATCGATGATTCTTCAAAGGTATGCAATCTTTTTCAGGAGTTGGGGGGAATTGCCTGCCTTATTACAACTGAAAGAAACATAGACCACTATATTTCTTGTATAAAAACAAAGCTGGGTATCTAAACCCAGCTTTGATCTTTTTCTATGAATTATAATTATTACCAAACGGCCTCTATCCAAAACCATAAACGAGTCCTCAAGGGGGAGTCAGATGTTATCGCTATAATAGGGGAGTTGTAACGGTCACCCCCTTGGAGATGAGTGTTGGTTTGGGTAGAGGCCAACAGGTTACCCACTGAATGTATGTGTAGAGTTCTAAATACCCTCAATAGTATAAACTTGTAGTGGTTCTTTGCGACCCTTTACTGAAACCGAGCCCATGGATTTGAAGGCGTATTTACCCTTGGTTTTGTTTTTTGCGCTTTCTCCTACAAGAAGCGTAGTATGAAGTTCTTTGTTAACCCCCTCAAGACGAGAGGCGACGTTTACGGTATCTCCAATAACGGTGTATTCAAGACGCATTTCAGAACCTACATTTCCAATAATAACAGGGCCTGTATAAATTCCGATACCAAATGCAATTTCATGCA
>CAYIOQ010000038.1:0-7735 GCA_964365055.1 uncultured Candidatus Saccharibacteria bacterium
CTCCGAACTGCTCAATAAAAGTTAAAATTAACACCTAAAAATTGCCTTTACTCCCTGAAATGCGATGTCCAGAAGTTCTTTGGTTCTGTCGACCATGAAACTCTGAAATCTATCATCGCCAAAAGAATCAAGGATGTTCAGGCACTGAATCTGTGTAACGAGATTATCGACAGCTTTGCCACAAACCCGTTGGGGGGGGGGGCTTACAAGAAGGGTTTGCCGATAGGCAATCTCACCTCGCAACTGTTTGCCAATATCTACCTGAACGAGCTTGACCAGTTTATAAAACATAGCTTGAAAGTGAAACATTATATACGGTATACCGATGATTTTGTAATTGTGCATCAGAGTGAAGAAGAACTCAAGAACCTCCTCCCGAAGATAAAGGAATTTTTGGAGACAAGACTAAAACTTACTCTTCACCCACGAAAAGTTACCTTGAATAAAACCTTCCGAGGAGTTGATTTCTTGGGCTATGTGTTGTTGCCGCATCATGGGGTGTTACGCACGAAAACAAGGAGGCGGATAGTGAGAAAACTAAAACTGCGGGTGGGGGAGTATAACGATGGAATAATCACGAGGCAGACTCTTGAACAGTCGCTACAGTCCTATCTCGGCGTTCTTTCTCATGCAGATAGTCATGCGATTTCTGAAGAGCTGAGGAATATGCCCTGGTTTTGGGAATAAAAAAATCGCTGTTATGCGATATAGTGGAACGCAAGGTGGGGTAAATTATGATACTATGAGTTCATAGCAAATGCAGGACAGCGATAGAAAAACTCGCTCTCTCCTCGTAGCAAAACGGTTCTAACGTCGTTCAAGAAGCCCAGCCAACACACCACGAGCCCGATGTCGTGGTGGGACAGTGAGACTGAATGGCCTTTGGTGTTGGGGTTATCAAGACGCGTTCGAAGATTAATGTTTCAGTATTTCTGGCTTGGTGTATTCAGTATTTAATATTTTTTTTGATCATGAAAAAACTACGACTTACTAAGAGAAACAAAGAAGATCTGTGGGGAGATGATGGCCCGTATTCCGAAATAAATTTATCAGAACAAACGCGTGTATTGGACGGCACTATTAGTCGTGTTTTTTATGTAGTCGAGGCAAAAATCAATCCGTTTACATTTGAGTTTGTTTTGAAGCATCGCGAAGAATTTTCTGGCGATGAGGCTATCCAACAACTTCTTGATCATGCTGAATTTCGTGGACCATTTGATGGATATGTTGTCTCTGCGGGTGAAGAGGAAACAACTAATGAGAAATCATTCGACCTTGCACGTGCTTATCGTTCAATGGCTGTTGAGAATGTAATTAAAATGCATAATTTTGTTATTCGTTCGTTTGGTCTTCAGGGTTATCATGGAGATATGGGGATAACTATTTCCGACCCTCTTAGTTATAAGAAGCATGTTTGGGATTCTGGTACGGGTTCAGTGATTCCCACCGAAGAGTCTATTTGTGATTCCAGTGTTTCTGTGCATAGTTCTGCGGGTACAAAGAATGGGGCGGTACGATATTTTGTGATTTTTGCGCTAGTGGGGAAGAACGCGCTCTCTAAGGATGAAATAATAATGTCCGCTAAGGTCATGAAGAAGGTTGCTGACATATTTCACGTTGATATTGAAAATGCCGAAGCCCATTTAGGGTATATAATGTTTACTGTCCTTATTGACGTTAATATTGCTCCTGCTGATTTTGTTATGCAATGTATTTCTGGTTCTAATACAAAGAAACGGCTATTCACGGATCAATATTATATAACAAATGTTTCTCGTCCTACCTGGCGGGAAATTCAAGGTTTTTTGAAATCCTTGAAAAATTCTCACAAATAGAAAGTGATCTGAGCTCAGCGCAAGAAAATACATTTTGAGCTCTTATCGAGCTTTTCCACAGGAGTATTGATTTTTTATGGGATTAGTGTATGCTTTCAACATAAGTCACCCGTGCCTCGAAAGAGTGTGCGGGTTTGTTTTTTAGGATATAATCAAAAAATGGAACGTATTTCTGTATATATAGATGGTGGTAATTTTTACCACTTGGTCATAAAGAGGCTTGGTATTGAAGAAAATGATTTTGACTTCGATGCTTTTGCTAATCTTCTTGTTGATGGTCGCACGGTGGGTGAAAGTTGTAAGCGATTCTATAAAGGCTCTTTTCGTGAGAAAGAAGGCGATGTGCGTAGCAAAGAACTAATGTCCAAGCAGACGAAGCTTTTTACTGTTTTACAAAAGAGTGGTTGGGATATAAAGACAAGTAAGCTACGAATCAGAATAGAAGAACTGGTAATTGACACTCGTGTTTTTGAATACAAAAAGCTCAAAAAGATTGGCATAGAGAAAATACACACTGAAAGAATGAGGGAAAAAGGTATCGACGTAAAAATTGCAACAGACTTATTGGTAGGAGCTTTTGATGATAAATATGATACCGCTATTCTTGTAAGTTCGGATTCTGACCTTGTGCCAGCAATAGATTGGATTCGAAATAGGATGAAAAAGAAGGTTGAATATATTGGGTTTTCTATTCCTGACATGGAAGACCCCAAAAAATCGACAAAACCACTAATGATGATGTTTAGTAAAACTGACGTTCAAAGAGTTTTTTCTGATGTTGAAATGAAGAAACTTATAAAAGCATCAGAAAACACAGGTTTCTCCCAACAAATATAGAGTTGAAATATTTATGGACAACAGCATACCTAATCTTATTATATAGTAATGGCTAAAAAGAATTTCTTGCTTTCTGTTTTGAATATTGCGGTATTATGTACGGTTATATTTGCCGTGAGCGCGTTTTTTGTCTATAGAGAAAAGCAGATTGGTTATGTGCTTATTTTTCTTGCACTACCTTGTCTTGCGTCGCTGAGGTTGTTCAATGTAAAAATTTCGTCGATTGGGCCTGATGTCGTATTTGGTGTTATCGACAATGGCATTCTTGCGGCAATGGCGGTGTTTGGCGGAGAGATAGCCGGTGTTCCCGGTGCAATTATTGGAGGGGTGGTTGGGAACGCAATCACAGACGGGATCGCAGGGCTTTTTGAAGGGTATTGGGCAGAGTCGCTTGCTGATGATAAAAGGACGGTTGTGGGTTCGGCGGTCGGAAAGATGGTTGGGTGTTTGTTGGGCGCAGGAGTTGTTCTAGTGATAGCCGGATTACTTTAAGTGATACATGGGTGCATATAATTGGTATTCAGAACTTATCAAACCTTTGTGGTCGCCACCCGCGTGGGTGTTTGGACCTGTGTGGACTGTGTTATATATTTTGATTGCCATTTCCTTTGGTAGGGTATTTTTGATGGCATGGAGGAGGGAGGTTTCTTTTTTGGTGGCGTTGCCTTTTATTCTCAATCTCGTTTTTAATTTTATTTTTACACCGATTCAATTTGGACTTAAAAATAATTTTTTAGCAACAGTCGATATACTTCTCGTTTTCTGTACGCTTGTTTGGGCAATGATAGTCATTTTTCCTCGTGTACGTTGGATAGCGTATGTTCAAATTCCATATCTACTTTGGGTTTCTTTTGCCACCGTACTGCAATTAACGATTACGTATTTAAATAGATGAATTTTATTGACGATAATTGTTACTTATGTTAGTATTTGTATAGTATAAGGAAGGAGGTGATTTCTGTGGCGATACCAAAGCATGAGGCGACGAGTACCTTTACGTCGCAATGTCAGAGGGACTTTGACGACATTGAAAGAAAGATCGATTGTAAGATTCGCTCGGACTATGTAGGGTCTGCAATAGCGATAGGCCTTGATAAGAGTTTCCGAATGAAAAGGTGCGAAAAGCGCTTGAGGAGGTATATAAAAAGGTGGGATGGGAGCTGTCTTTTCGGGATGATCAGCGGGATGGGGCCTCTGTTACTTTGAGATAATTTTTTTAGATCCGCACATCGTTGCGGTTTTTCTTTAAATAATATGTATGACGTAGTGGTTATTGGTGGTGGGCCGGCGGGAATGATGGCGGCAGGGAGAGCGGCGGAGCGAGGCCGCTCTGTTTTGTTACTCGAGAAAAATCCAGGGCTTGGAAAAAAACTGCTTATTACTGGAGGTGGGCGATGTAATGTAACAAACAATAAGACGGAGATTCGTACCATGCTTTCGAAGTATAAAGAAAATGATCAATTTCTCTTTTCCGCATTTACACAGTTTAGTGTTAAAGATACGCTCGACTTTTTTAATTCGCGGGGGATGGTAACCAAAGAGGAGAATGAGGGGAGGATTTTTCCTGTTTCAAATAGCGCAAAATCTGTGTGGGATGTGTTGGTGAACTATATGAAAGAGGGGGGTGTTAAGGTGCAAACAGGTACGGAGGTTGCCGGTCTTTCGACCGATTCTCATTCAGGGAATATTCATATCGCGCTAAAGAACCAACAAATTATTGTTGCAAAGGCGTGCATTCTCGCCACTGGGGGAACATCGCGCCCGGAGACGGGCTCAACGGGGGAGGGGTTTATGTGGCTTAAAAAATTAGGACACACCATTATCGAAAATGATGTTGCCCTTGTTCCAGTTGCGCTTTCTGATATGTGGGCGAAGAAACTTGGTGGGGTTGTGCTTAAAGATGTTAAGCTCACGACATTTCAGAACTGCCAGAAGCAGGCGAGCGTGAAGGGCAGTCTTTTGTTTACGCATTTTGGTATCAGTGGGCCGACCGTGCTTAACATGAGCGGGGAGGTAGGTGAGCTTTTAAAATATGGCGAAGTGAATATTGAAGTTGATTTGTTTCCACAGATAGACCTTGGCGCACTTCGTAAGCAGCTACAAGAACTTTTAGTAGCTGAGAGTAATAAAAAGTTAAAGAATGTATTGAGTGGTTTGATTCCTTCTGCGCTTGTCTCTCCCCTTCTGATTATTGCGGATATAAGTGGGGAGACGGTAAACCATAGCGTAAGTACCGAGGCGCGCAAGAAGTTAGTTGCACTTATGAAGGCGGTTCCTTTGCACGTCTCTCATTTGCTTGGTGCCGATAAGGCTATTGTTTCATCGGGTGGTGTGGCGCTCGAAGAGGTGAATTTCAAGACGATGGAGTCTCGGCTGGTTCCAAATCTTTATATAATTGGCGATGTACTAAATGTTGACCGTCCATCGGGGGGTTATAGTCTACAGCTCTGTTGGACCACTGGTTTTGTAGTAGGAAGTAGTTGTTGAAAGAGCACAGTGTATAGGATTAAGAGCTTGGTGAATAATATGTTTTTTCTGTCACTCTCCGCCAATGTTCCCCAGAGACCAACACTCATCTCCAAGAGGGGAGACTGTTATAACCCCCCTATCGTAGCGATATAACCTGACTCCCCCTTGAGGACTCGCTTATGGTCTCTGCGAAACATTGGCTATTACTCACCAAGCCTCATTGGACGATATTGACTTTTTATGTATTTCATGCTAACATGATCAAAGATGTCGGTTTTTACTGCATCTATATTACGGAAAGGACCGAAAGTACATGGATGAAAAAAGGTATGATACTTTTCGCAACGAGGCACTCGAGAAAGGTCTTATGGTGGATGATGATGCGCGAAGAGACACCACGAGCCAGGGGTTCTTTTTCGATCTGAATCAGGGTGTCATCTGGGCGTCAACAGATCCACGGGTTGTACTTGAGCTTGTCGAGTTGGCACGTAGGCATGCGGATAGTGAGGAGTATGGGGAACACGTTGCGCTTTATAACCTTGTCGCCAAGCGTGATGATCTCAACAGCACCATCGTGCATTGGGATCGTGCCTACTACACGCCTGCCAGACTTGAGCCAGATAGGTGGATCTCGCTTGGGAGGTGGCTGAAAGAAAACGGCCATCCCTACTTGCCTCAATAAGAGGCAAGTAACCGTTCAAGTCTAAGCTACTTGGCGTTTTTTTATTTTTTATTACTGATGCTATACTTTTTGATATATTAAAGAAAGAATAACAAGTATGGGACAATGCATTTTTTGTAGTATTGCGAAAGGCGAGGCTCCTGCGCACGTAATTTGGGAGGATGAGAAGCATATGGCGTTTCTTTCTATATTTCCTAACACGGAGGGGTTTTCTGTTGTGATTACCAAAGACCATTATCCAAGTTATGTTTTTGATTTGCCTGATGATATTTTGAAGGGTCTCGTTGTTGCGGCCCGAGACGTGGCGAAAAAATTAGATCTTGCCCTTGAAGACGTGGGAAGAACAGGAATGATGTTCGAGGGTTTTGGGGTAGACCATGTTCACGCGAAACTTTTTCCCATGCATGGCACTAAAATGAACGATTGGAAGGCGCTGAAATCGAATGTAGATAAATATTTTGATCAATATGAGGGGTATATTTCATCTCACGATTATAAACGCGCTGATGATGAAGAGCTGGCTAAGTTAGCACAAAAAATAAGGGAATCCTAAAAACTGGTAACAAAAAGGGCAATGGCGGCAAGGGACATGATGATTACAATGCTTGTTCCGAAAAGGTTTTGTAGTGGGGAGTTTGTATGGCTCCCCATTATTTTTTTATTGTTACAGATGAGGAGTATGAGAAGAATAAGGGGGGGTGCGGTAATGCCGTTTATGGCGGCCGCATAGTAGAGGAGTTTAAATGGGGGGATCCCTAGAAAATTTACTCCAATGCCGGCAAAGAGCGATAGGGCAATGACGCCATAAAATTTTGATCCTACTTTCGGTGAGAGGGAGAGCCCTGTTTTCCATCCAAAAGCCTCAGAGATTGCATAGGCAGCGGATCCCGCAAGGATGGGAATTGCAAGTAGCCCCGTTCCTATAATTCCGAGTGCGAATAGTAAAAAGGCAAAATTGCCCGCGATAGGGCGTAACGCCTCTGCTGCTTGAGCTGCAGTGTCGATATTCATAATTCCTTGTGTGCGTAGTGTAGCGGCGCCTGTGGCAATAATAAAAAACATGATGAGATTTGAGAAGAGCATTCCTGTAATCGTATCGGTGCGAAGAAGGCGCATTTTTTTCTTTGTAATCCTAGGCGCCTTTCCACCCAACCCTGTAATAGCTCCTTCGGCGACTTCTTCCTCTGCCTCTTCTGCTGTTTGCCAGAAAAAAAGATAAGGAGATATGGTGGTACCAAGGATGGCAACAATATTTAATAGGTATTCTTTTGTAAATGAAATATGTGGAATGATGGTGTAGTAGAGTACTGTTTTCCAGTTCTGAGGAACCAGAAGCGCACTCGCCACATAAGCGAGAAGTGAAAGCGCAAAATATTTTAAAAATTGTGAATATCGCGCATAGGAGACAAAAATTTCAAGAATAAGTATGAGTCCCACAAATCCAATAAGGAGTGGAAGAAGTGGAAGGGTTGGTACAATGAGTTGGCTTACCGCCGCCATTGCTCCTAGGTCGGCACCTATGTTGATAACGTTTGCAACAAATAGAAGACTTACTGCACCATAGAGGATGGTTTTTGAAAAATGTTTTTTGATAATACCCGAGAGACCGTCTCCTGTTACAAGACCAATGCGTCCACACATCTCTTGCACGGTGACCATAAATGGTAGTGAGAAGATGGGGGTCCAGAGCTGTGTGAGGCCGAATTGTGCCCCCGTTTGTGCGTAGGTGGCAATACCAGAGGGATCATCGTCTGCGGCACCCGAGATAAACCCAGGCCCTAGTTTTCCAAGAAGTTTTTTTGTTAATGATTCTTTGTGTGCCATATACTACGTATAATACCACAGAGCAATTGAAATAAAGTTGACGGGAGAGGTGTAGTATTATAGGTAGGACATATATGGCGGAACAAAG
>CAYIOQ010000039.1:0-7661 GCA_964365055.1 uncultured Candidatus Saccharibacteria bacterium
AGAGAGCACATAATTCCCTATAGAAATAACATCCGTTGCGCAATACTCTTTGATACGCTCATCAACTCCCTCATAATGACCGCAAATAAGGATAATGTGTGAGCTTTTGGTACCTTGCAAAAAAGATCGGGCGATTTCTTGTGTAAAAGACTCACCACGAGTATCGAAAAATACTATACGATACTTTTTAGGGTCTACGTCGAGCTTATTTAATTCATTAAACTTAAAATCCCTCTTTAAAATATGCTTCAGGGCATACATGAGAGGTTCTACCATAAGCACCATTCCAGGCCCCCCTCCAAAAGGACGATCGTCAACCGACTTATGCTTATCTTTTGAAAAATCGCGCAAATTATGGAGAACAATCTTAATACGCTTTTTTTCTTGCGCGCGCTTTATGATAGATGCATTAAAATATCCTTCAAGCGCTTCAGGAAATATAGTAATGATGTGAAATGTAATCATGATTTATTCCAACCTATAGGTAAAAACTTTATTTACAATAACCAAAGATAAATACGCAACAATGATTCCGCCGATAATATCGCTTGGATAGTGTACACCGAGAACAATACGAGAGATAGCAATGAGGCCCGCACCCACGAGATACCATCTTCCTATTCCCTTGTTAAACTGATACATCCCGAGGGCAAGCGCAAAGTAGGTTGCCGTGTGCCCAGAAGGAAACGACGATGACCCTGCCTGAAGATAAGGAACCTGAATACTAGATAACGCGAGAAACGGTCTTAGACGATACCAAAAATAGTGGATCCCCTCCGTGAATATAAAAGAGGAGAGCACCATGACGCAAAAGATGAAAAGAAGATTTCGATACGCATTCTGATTTTCACTTTTCTGCAAAATCCAATACGCCACCACGCCGATAATAAGGAGATATCCGAAATAGCTCGTTACAAAAATCCAAAAAAAATCAATCCAACGTGAATGCCCAATAATACTATTTAATACGATAACAACCCATGCATCAAAAGACATATACGTATTATCCGACTACGATATTAATGAGTTTATCTTGAACATATACCACACGTACTATTTCCTTGCCTTGAATATGAGATACAATACGCTCCATCTTAGTGACAACTACCAAAGCATCTTCCTCGGACATCCCCCTCGCCACCTCAAGAGAATCCCTCGTCTTTCCATTCACTTGCACAACAAGAGTAGTATATTCCTCCACAATACGTTTCGGATCATAGGGTGGCCATGTTTCCAAATGAATAGAATTCGCATTTCCCATGAGTTGCCATAATTCTTCTGTAATGTGTGGAGCGAAGGGTGCGAGCAACAATAACAATATCTTATACGTTTTATTTGAGACGTTCCCCTGTTCTACCAAAGCATTCGTATATACCATAAGCGCAGAGATTGCAGTGTTAAAATGCATTGCGCCAATATCTTCCGTCACTTTCTTTATTGTCTTGTGCATCAACCGCACCACATCATCACTATCATTGCTGTCTGTCGCTTTAACTTGAAGCCCCCACACTCTCTCCAAAAATCTTCGTATTCCTACAATACTGCGCATATCCCAAGGCTTCGAATCCTCAAATGGTCCCATAAACATCTCGAACATGCGAAGCGTATCGGCTCCATACTCCTTTACAACAGCATCGGGGTTAATCACATTGCCACGTGATTTTGACATTTTTACACCATCAGGCCCAAGAATAAGACCCTGATTTCTCAAAGCATAGAACGGCTCCTTAGTAGGAACAATTTTTGCATCATAAAGCACCTTATGCCAAAACCGCGCGTAAAGAAGATGAAGCACCGCATGCTCTGCGCCCCCAATATACATATCGACAGGTAGCCAGTATTTTAAGAATCTGGAATCTGGAATCTGGAATCTGGAATCTTTCTTTACAATATAAGCGAGGTAGTACCAGCTCGATCCCGCCCACTGTGGCATTGTGTTCGTTTCACGTCGCGCCTTACCACCACATCGAGGGCAAGTCGTATTTACCCATTTTGAAATTCCAGCGAGTGGGGACTCTGCATTTCCTGTCGGTTCATAGTGTTTTACGTTGGGCAACGTAAGCGGCAAATCACTCTCTGGAACAGCAACCCACCCAGGATTCAATTCTTCCCCTTTGTTTTTCGTCTTTAGTTTTTTACTTTTTATTTTTTCTGCGCATGTTTCACAAAAAACGAGCGGAATAGGCTCTCCCCAATATCTCTGTCTCGAAAACACCCAATCACGAAGTTTGTATTTCACCGTATCTTCCGCAAACCCCTGCTCCTTAAGTTTAGAAGTTATCCCTTCTCTCGCCTCGTCAGAGCCTAGTCCATTGAACTCACCCGAATTAACCATTTTTCCTTCTTCAATATATGCAGCAACAGTAACGTCCCAATCATAAGAATCTGGCTGAATTACCGTCTCAATAGGAAGCCTGTATTTTTTCGCAAAGGCAAAATCACGTTCATCGTGCGCAGGTACCGCCATCACCGCCCCAGTGCCATATCCCATAAGCACGTAATCGGCAACCCACACTGGAACCTCTTTGTTATTTATAGGATTAATCACGGCAATGCCCTTAAGTTCAACTCCGGTCTTCTCCTTCTTCTCCTGTCGCTCACGTTCACTTCTATTTTTTGCTGCGCTCACATACTCCTCCACCTCATCCCAATTGGTAATATATCCCTTAAGCTCTTGTAACAGTGCGTGCTCCGGAGCAAGCACTACGTACGTTACTCCATACAATGTATCGGGCCGTGTTGTAAAAACAGAAAGCGGAAATTTAAAATCCACTAACGGAAATTTTATAAGCGCCCCGTAGGATTTTCCAATCCAATTTCTCTGCATCTCCTTGATACGTTCTGGCCAATCAAGATCATCAAGATCGGAAAGAAGCCTGTCGGCATAAGCGGTAATTTTAAGAATCCACTGTTTCAGGTTCTTATGAATAACCTCGGAATGACACCTATCACACGCTCCATCAATCACCTCCTCGTTTGCAAGTACCGTTTTACAACTTGGACACCAATTGACCGGCACCTCCGCCTCGTAAGCAAGTCCGCGCTTAAAAAGTTCCAAAAAAATCCACTGTGTCCATTTGTAATATTCGGGGTCTGTCGTATTCACCTCACGCGTCCAATCATAGCTAAACCCCATGCGTTGCAACTGAGCGCGAAAATTATTCACATTCTTCTCCGTTACTTTCGCAGGATGAACCTTATGTTTAATAGCATAATTCTCGGTGGGCAAACCAAAGGCGTCCCATCCCATAGGATGAAGCACGTTATACCCATTCATCCGAGAAAAACGGCTCACAATATCAGAGGCGGTATACCCCTCAATATGCCCAACGTGAAGCCCATCACCCGAAGGGTAAGGAAACATATCAAGGATATATTTCTTTTTTTTCTTACCCCCCTCCTCTGCGCGCCACACGGCAAAATTATTTTTTGCCCACTCCTTCTGCCACTTTTTCTCTATTTTTTCATGATTATATTTTTGCATACCCCGTAGTAGAAACTCGACTTTCTCTTAAAGAGAATTGAAGAATTTACATTAATTAAATTAATTTAAAATATCTTTTACAAGAGACCAACTGACATACCAACAAACTGTCGAGTTTTCACTACCGGGCATATGTTAAATAAAAATCGAAAGAACGCCCACGTAAAAAAATGAGATAAATACGATGAGTAAAAATATATGCGGGTGCATAACACTGTAACTATGTCATAAAATCAAAGAAAAAACAAAAAACATCCTTTTGTGCCTCACGCGAAGTTCAGGAGTAAATACGCGTGAGATGATTCTACTCAAATTCCTAAAACAGCTTTTGTGTTTTTAAATGTTTGCTCTTCAACCTCTAAAAACGAAACCCCCCTTATAGTAGCAATAACCTCTGCCACATGTTTTACATACATAGGCTCATTTCGTTTTCCCCTGTGTGGTTCTGGGGTTACATATGGCGCATCTGTCTCCAATACAATTCGATTAAGTGGCGCGTAACGTACACGCTCTTTATGATCTTCCGCCTTCTTAAAAGTAACTGCCCCACCAAAACTTAAGTAAAATCCAAGATCAAGAAACTTTTTAGCCGTCTCGTTACTACCTACAAAAAAATGAATAATTCCCGGCACCCCAACAAAACTATGGAAGTCGGACTTCCATAGTTGGTAAAGGTCGTTATAGGCGTCATCGTCTTTTTCTGGTCGACAATGGATCATAAGAGGTTTTTTATATGTAACAGCCACCTCGAGCTGATCTAAAAAAATCTCCTTCTCCCTGTTTCGCAAAGCCTCATCTTTAATATGAAAATAATCTAAACCACACTCTCCAATCATTAAAAACCCATCGTCTTTTGCAAGATCAAAAAACTGCTTCTTATCAAACTCCTCGTAGTGCTCCTCCTTTTTCTCCTGAACATCGTGACGCCTTTCAATATTGGTAGGATGAAATCCAAGTGTCGCGTACATGCCCTCAAAGTTATGTTTCTTTGCAAGCTCGAGTGCAAAGAGAGAGCTCGTAACATCGGTCCCCACATTAACCATAAAAACACCCGCCTCTTTTGCGCGAGCAATTACGTCATCACGATCTTCGTCATATCCCGCAAATTGTAAATGAGTATGAGAGTCAAACAACATAAAAGAAATTATGACATGTCATAATCCTGACTATTTAATTTGTAAAAATTTTCAAAAAGTTTTGCGACAAGAATTGGACCGGTACCGCCAGGAGTTGGAGTATAAAAGGATAATTTTGATATTTCATCAGAAGACGCATCTAGGTCGCCCTTGAGTTTTTCGCTAACAATAGTCGTTCCAAAATCAATTACTCCCGCACCCGCCTTAAGCATATCGGGATGAATGATCCCCGGACTCCCAGCTCCCGTAATTACAAGGTCAGCAGAGCGAAGTCCACAAGCAGGATCAGATAAATCGCTTTTACGTGTAAGTACAGTAAGCTCTCTTACTCTCCCCATAAGCCACGTCGCGATTGGCTTCCCAATTAAAAACCCAACCCCTAAAACAGCCACGCGAGCTTTTGCAAGCTCTACGTTCTGATGCCTACAAATCTCCTCAACAACCGAAACCGCGGGGGGAAGAACCGAGCTGTCACCATTATAAAATATACCACGAGCAGATTCGCCTAACACATCAACATCTTTTGTAACATCAATCGCATTTAAAATATCGTGAGCACCCAGATGTGTTGCAAGGGGAAGCTGCACCAAAACGCCCCCACAATCTTCTTCTTCCTGCACGCGCATAATCTCTTCTCGTATTTGAATCGCCCCAACGGAAGGAACGAGTTGATATAAACGAAATTCTATTCCTAGCTCCTCAGCCACCTCCTCTTTCTTCTTTAAAAAACTTAAAGATGCAGGATCCTCCCCCACCAAAAATGCGGCCAGGAACTTCTCCGACCTTTCGCGCTTCTTTAGCCCCTCAATAATCCCCCGCGCAATTTCTTTACCATTTATTTTATTATTCTGATTCATATTTTTTATGAATTATATCATCTCAATCCTTATTTATGTTGTATCATAATTATCTAGGAATCAAAACAATCAATATAACGAAGTCCGACTTCCTCGAAAACGAACGTCAATATTTAGGAAGTCGGACTTCATAACCCAAACCAAACAAATAAGAACTATTGACATAATAATAATGTGCTAGGTTGCAATTAGCACGCTGACAGGAGTAATCTTGTCAAACTCAAACAACGGAGGATACAAAAATGGCATTTCTGGGATGGGTCGCATTCGCATTTCTGGGATCAATGTTCAACGGATACGCCCTGAGCATCATGTGGCAATGGTTCATGGTTCCGACACTGGGACTTCCCGTGATCGGCATTGCCCAAGCGACCGGCATCAGCCTGGTCGCTAGCTACCTGACAAACCACAACAGAGGTGACGAGGCAAAAAAGGAGGGGGGGGGAGACTGAAAAGAACGTGCGACTGGTTTTCATGACAATCTTCAAGCCACTCTTCGCTCTTCTCATCGGGTGGCTCATCCACCTGTTTATGTAACACCGGTAAATTCGAGAGCCCCTGGCAACGTCCAGGGGTTTTCTATTCTTCATACTCAAGGTCTGTTTCCCTAGACCACAAACGAGTCCTCAAGGGGGAGTCAGGTATTATCGCTACAATAGAGGGGTTATAACTGTCACCCCCTTGGAGACGAGTGTTGGTCTGGGAAAACAGACACCTAATCCTTGCGGAGATGTTGCATTGAATATTCAAGAGTGGCATCGGTTTTTTTGTGGGGATTAAAAATATTTTTTGGATCGAAAATGGTTTTGATATCTTTGAAAATATTGTAAATTTTGTCTCCATACATATCACGCGGAAATGGCCCACGAACCATGCCGTCATTATGTTCCCCCGTCATCGAGCCTTTGAATTCAAACACAAGATCGTATACTTTTTTTGAAAGCTCTGTCACAATTTCACGCATCTTCGGATTACGAAAATCCATGAGAGGAATGATATGAAAGTTTGCATCCCCCGCATGACCCGCAATGGTGTAGGTAAGATTATATGGTTTCAAAATATTCTCAAGCTTGGGAAGAAACTCTGGAAGATCGTTTGGATGTACCACCATGTCATCAATAAACGGCGCAGTGTGACTTCCCTGAATATGTTTACGCAAGAGACTAAAGCTTTCTCTCCGAATTACCCAATACTTCTGCGCCTCTTCTTCTGATTTTGTAACACGCGCCTTAAGGTGCAACCCCTCAACGCTTTTTATCGCTTCAGCTGCCTTTACTTGAGCCTCTTCGGGAGTATTGCCTGTAAACTCTGCCATAAGGACGAGCTTCGGCATTCCACCCGTTAGAAACATCCACGCCTCAGGCAAAAACTGAAATGCAATTTTAATAATATTTGCTTTGAAAAATTTCAGAACGTCTGGAAAGAACTTAATCGCGAGCCCAAGCGTATGATCATCGTATGATTCGAAACTCTCAGGGCGATGTGCCAACACCCGCTTAATGATTTCAGGAAGTTCGTTGAGATTTTTAAGAAACACAACAAGAAGTGTTGAATGTTTCTTTGGCGTTACTAGCCGAAACCCAATCTCTGAAATAATCCCAAGCGTACCCTGAGATCCCACAAAAAGCTTTGTAAGATCAAAAACTCCTTTTTCTTTATCCCACACATCCCACACTTGATACCCTGCAGAGTTTTTTGTAACCGTGGGTCGCGCGTTTTTAATCACTTCGTGGTTTTTTTCAAAAAGTTCATACACTTCTCGATACACCTTTCCTTCAAAGGTATGAAGCTGCATCTTCCCTTCAAGCTCGTCTTTGTTTAGAGCACGAAATGCGTACTCGTTTCCATCCTGAAGCACCACCTTAAGCGAATTTACATAGCGAATTGTCTGTCCATAGACAAGCGTCTTTTCACCTCCCGAGTTGTTCGCCACCATACCCCCTACCGTACAAATCTCACGTGAGGCGGGATACGAAGGCATAAAAAGATCATGTTTCTTCGTCTCCTTATCAAAATCTCGATAGAACATTCCTGGCTCGACAATCGCACCCCCCTCATCAGTCCCTCTCTCAATACGCTTCAGGCGGTTCATATAACGTGTCACGTCAACAATAATCGATTCACCAATAGATCCGGGGGGGGGGGGGGGGGGGGGGGGGGGGGGGGGGGGGGGGGGGGGGGGGG
>CAYIOQ010000040.1:0-7545 GCA_964365055.1 uncultured Candidatus Saccharibacteria bacterium
AAAAAAACACGATAACGTTGTTGGAATTGATGGCGCCATAATCACTAATCCGAAGGTCTGGGAAGCGAGTGGTCACATAAAAAGTTTTGTCGATCCGTTGGTTGAATGCAAAAAGTGCCATCACCGTTTCAAGGCTGATGATATTAACGACGACAAATGTCCAGATTGTGGCGGTCCACTGACCGAACCAAAAATGTTTAACACATTGGTACCTACCCAGCTTGGTGTCATTCAAGATGAGAAAACGGAAGCGTATCTCAGGGGCGAAGCGTGCCAAACCATTTATTTAGATTATAAAAATGTAGTAGATTCCATACACTTAAAACTTCCTTTTGGTATCTGCCAAATTGGCAAAGCTTTTCGCAATGAGGTGACACCGGGTAACTTTCTATTCCGACAAAGAGAGTTCGAACAATGGGATTTGCAATGGTTCTGCCACCCCTCCGAAATGGAAAAATGGTTTGAGTATTGGAAGGAAGAAAGGATGAATTGGTATAAAAGCATTTTTACCCATGCAGAAAATCTTGGATTCTATAAACACGAAAAACTCGCCCATTATGCTAAAAAGGCTTTCGATATTGAATACACAGCATCACCAGTCGGGAAAGAAATGGAGGGGATACATTGGCGTGGAGACTGGGATTTATCTAGACACTCAGAATATTCTGGTCAAGATCTAAGTTACACCGATCCAGAGACAAAAGAAAAATTTGTCCCAAATATCGTTGAAACCTCCGGTGGAGTCGATCGTACATTTCTCTTTTTATTACTCGACGCATATACCAAGGAAGAGGACAGAATTGTCTTAAAATTAAATCCCAAAATCGCCCCCTATAAAATTGCCGTTTTCCCGCTTCTTAAAAATAAACCAGAGCTAGTAACAGAAGCAAAAAAAATTTACGACAATCTAAGACAAGAGGTGAGTGTAGCGTGGGATGATCGTGGTAATATCGGGAAACGCTACTACAGCCAAGATGAAATTGGTACCCCTTATTGCGTCACCGTAGATTTTCAAACTCTCGAAGACCAAACGGTAACTATACGAGATAGGGACACCATGAAACAAGAGAGGATACACATGAATGAAGTGCTTAATTATTTGAAAGAAAAATAAAATATTATGTTCCAAAAACATACACTATCAAATGGTCTAAGAGTTGTCTTGGCACCACAGAAAGACGCACGCGCAATGACGCTTTTAGTACTTGTTGAGGCTGGTTCAAAATATGAAACAAAAGAACTCAATGGTCTTTCCCACTTTTTAG
This sequence comes from uncultured Candidatus Saccharibacteria bacterium, assembly GCA_964365055.1. GTDB lineage: Bacteria > Patescibacteriota > Minisyncoccia > UBA6257 > JACRHW01 > JACRHW01. Next base: position 1,266 of record CAYIOQ010000040.1, read on the forward strand.
AGCACATGTGTTTTAAAGGGACGACCAAAAGGCCCCATCCTATTACTATAGCCACGGAACTTGATCAAATTGGTGCCGAATACAACGCCTTTACAGGACATGAATCTACGGGCTACTACGCAAAGGCTGATGCGCGTCATTTTGATCTCGTCCTAGACGTCATCTCTGATCTCTATCTTAATCCAACATTTGAGACAAAGGAGATTGAGACAGAAAAAGGAGTTGTCATTGAAGAAATTAATATGTACGAGGATACTCCGATGCGCAACGTACAAGAGCTTTTTCTTAGTACCGTCTATGGAGATCAACCAGCGGGATGGCCATTAGGAGGAAAAAAGGAGATCATACGCGCCATCAAACGTGAAGATTTTATTGCCTACCGCAAAGAGCACTATCTTTCAAACGCAACAGTGGTAATTGCAGCGGGAGCTATACCCGATGATGCAAAAGAACGCATTGGGGCGGCATTTGCGTTGATGCCACAAGGAATTAAAAAAGATAAACTCGCCGTCATCGATACACAAGAAAAACCAGTAACCTTCATAAAACATAAGGAATCTGACCAGACCCATTTCGTGCTTGGTGTCCGTGCCTATCACGTCTTTGATCCTCGACGCTATCAGTTGGAAATACTAAGCGCAATCTTGGGAGGAGGAATGAGTTCTCGGTTATTTCAAAAAATAAGAGGGGAGCTGGGTGCCGCCTATTACGTACGAAGTGGCGCAGATTTCTTCAGCGATTCTGGATTATTTGTTACCTCTGTAGGTGCAGAGCACAGTAAGCTTGAAATTACACTTGAAGCAATTCTAAAAGAGTACGCGCGCCTAAAACACGAGTCAGTATCAAAAGAGGAGCTTCAAAAAGCAAAAGACTATTTAAAGGGTGGTCTCGTTCTCTCCATTGAAACATCAGACGCCCTTGCATCCTTCTATGGAGGGCAGGAGATTGCAACGAAGGTAATTCAGAATCCCGAAGAGGTATTCAGACAAATCGATGCCGTGACAACAAAGGACATTATGGATATCGCAAACGATATTTTTAAAGATCAACATCTTAACCTCGCACTTATCGGCCCCATCAAAGAAGATCAATCATTTGAGAAAATCCTCCATTTCGAGTAGTATAAAAATAAATTCCATACAATGAACGAAAAAACTACATTAGAAATTTCATGGGGATCATTTTTTAAGCTTGTTGCAATCATAGCCGCTGCAACACTGTTTTTTATGTTAAGTAATGTGATAACCATGCTTGTTTTCGCGGTAGTGCTCGCCTCAGCATTTGACCCACTAGTAAACCGTCTCTATGCGCGTGGGTGGCCACGAATTGCCGTCGTATTATTGCTCTACATCTTCGCTTTCGTACTCCTTGCGGCATCGATATATTACCTTGCACCACTCGTCTTTGGTGAGCTTCGTTCATTCATAACGCTTGTTGGCGGGACTCAGTCGCCACTTTTAAAAAGCTATGGGAACATTAGCTACGTTATAAATTTTCTTGAACATTTCGAGTCTATCTCCACGAAAGATATTGCAACGCTCTTCTCGCGCGTAGGTTCGCTCGTAGCATCTCTTTTTGGTGGTGTCGCCTCGATGTTTATCGTTATCGTAATTACCTTCTACCTTCTCCTTCATGAACGTGGGGTAGGAGATTTTATCGCAGACATCGCCCCCCTTAAGTATGAACCCTATGTCCTTGATGTCTGGCAGCGTACCCAGAACCGTATCGGAAGATGGCTCCAAGCACAGCTTCTCTTAAGTGCGCTAATCGGAGTGCTTGTATTTTTTGGACTTACCTTTCTCGGAGTAAATAACGCGCTACTCCTGGGCTTGCTAGCCGCGCTCCTAGAAATTGTACCTGTCGTGGGGCCTATTGTTGCGGGTGGTATTGCCATGATTGTTGCCTTTGGCGACTCCTCATCATTGGCCCTCTACACGGGTGCCATGTTTATCGGATTACAACAGTTTGAAAGCCACATCCTTATTCCAGTCCTTATGAAAAAAGCGGTAGGACTTAATCCCGTTTTCGTCCTTGTCCTCCTGCTCGCAGGTGCCAACCTTGGTGGGATCGTTGGATTATTTTTAGCAGTCCCAGTGGGGGTACTGCTTGAAGAAATCGTAAAGGACATGATTGAAAAAAAACGAAAAGTATAGAATACGAGCTTGATGAATAATAACCCATATTCCGCAAGGACCATAAACGAGTCCTCAAGGGGGAGTCAGGTTATATCGCTACGATAGGGGGGTTATAACAGTCTCCCCCTTGGAGACGAGTGTTGGTCTCTGTGGAATATGGGCAGAAAGTGACGAAAAAACACGTTATTCACCAAGCTCAGAATATATATGCAAAAAAAATTCTATATTACTACTGCCATACCCTACCTTAATGATGCCCCACATTTGGGACATGCGCTTGAGTTTGTGCAAGCCGACGTTCTTGCTCGCTACCACCGCCTTCTTGAGGAAGACGTATTTTTTCTTACTGGCTCAGACGAACACGGTACCAAAATTGCAAAAACAGCAGAAACTCTAGGAAAAACTCCCCAGGAACTTGTAAACGAAAATGTACAAAAATTTCTCAACCTCTTAGAATCTCTCCAAATTTCAAACGACGAATTTATTCGAACAAGCGATAAAGAACATCACTGGCCAACCGTATCTAAAATATGGAATCACCTCGTGAAAGAAGGGGATATTTATAAGAAAAAATATGAGGGCCTCTACTGCTATGGATGCGAGGCTTTTGTCACCGAAAGAGACTTAATAGAAGAAAAATGCCCCGTCCATCTACGCGCGCCAGAAAAAATAGAGGAAGAAAATTACTTTTTTAAGATAACGCGCTACAAGGATGAGCTTAAAAAACTTTTGAGCTCCGGTGAATTACGCATCTTACCTGAGCACCGCACAAACGAGATGATGCATTTCCTTGACAATGATTTCTCGGACGTAAGTTTCTCACGACCCAAAAGAACGCTCTCGTGGGGAATTCCTGTTCCAAACGATGATGAAGCAACCATCTATGTATGGGCGGATGCACTCACAAACTATCTCTCTGGACTAGGGTATATGGAGAACAAAGAACAATTCGACCTCTTCTGGCCACCCGATGTGCAAATTATTGGAAAGGATATCTTGCGTTTTCATGCACTCATCTGGCCCGCTATTCTTCTTTCAGCAAAACTACCACTTCCAAAAACCCTATTCGTACATGGATATATCACCCACGATGATCAAAAAATGTCCAAAAGCCTAGGAAATGTGGTAAACCCAATAACGCTCATAGACACACATGGGAGCGATGCGGTACGTTACTTTCTTCTTAGAGAGCTGCCACCAACAGAAGACGGAGATTATAATGACGAGAAAATGATAACGCGTTATAACAGCGATCTTGCGCACGGAATAGGAAATCTTGTAAGCCGGATAACAACACTCGCAGAAAAATCAGGTTCGGTAATACTCGAACAATTTGATGAACAAACAGAAATCGATACCTATTGGAAACGCTATCACGAAGCCATGAACGCCTTTCGTTTTAACGAGGCGCTCGAAGTAGTGTGGAGCCTTATCGCCCATGTCGATCGGGAACTCACCCAGAAAAAATTGTGGTCACATCCTGACAACAAAACCCTCTCTGACCTCATCCATTATCTTATCAACCTTGGCTGGATGCTTACTCCATTTCTCCCCCACACGTCAGACGCGCTTATTGAAACTATTTTCGGTCACGAGCTTGGCTTTCGAGATAAATGGCTCGGCACCTCCGTCTCCGTCAAAAAAATCAGCCTCTTCCCCAAAAAAGAAACCACCTCTATCGGAATTGACTAAAATAAAAAAGTTTGGTATTATATCATCGATTTTCGAGGGTAAATCCTTGCGAAAATTTGAAAACAAAAAAAGAGAAGGAGAAGAAGCAATGAGCCAAAAAGAGTGGCCACCGATTTCGCCTGGTACGCGGGTAAAGACACCGGACCCAACATGGAAACCCGTAGGGAGTGGACAGATGAGGGGTGGGCAAGTAAAAAGTGGGGTGTTCGGGGTAAAATTCTCACCCATCATGATTCACACGGCTTGTCTTATGAGGTGTTACATGATGACTATACCGTAGGACACTACGATCCGTCTGAAATTGAGACCATTTAGGAATAATTGTTAAATTTGCCACCGAAATGGTGAACATGACTGCCTTTGCGTGGCTTGGCGTCCTCGTCTTCACTCTCTATGTCGCTTACGATTGGTCGCAAGCGCTAAATAAGGAGTACACGCTCGATAACGCTATCGACGCAAGCGGAGGCCTCATCCTCGATGCAATCAATCTTTTCATCAACATTCTCCAAATTTTCAGCGGAAATAGGAATTAAAAAAGGAGGTGAATTAAATGGGGCGGTTGGTACGAATTCTTGTTATATCAACAGTAGGTTTGTTTCTTCCTTGGCAGTACTTGCTCTCTATGACCATCATGGCGATAGCCTTAGTCGTTTTGATTGCAATAATTGAACCAAAAGCAAGATTATCGATACATTCAAGATTTCCATACGCAATGTTTATACTTGTACTTCCATGGTTTGTTAAAGCCATTCAAATGACCATTACAAAGACATGATCTCTATCACTTGATTGGTGAATGCACTAAAAAATTACAAGCGACCCAAGGGGTCGCTTTTTTGTTACAGATACTATGTGATCACATAGTGCACTTATACGTTATACCATCTCTAACTAATCGCTGAACATTGTTTTTTGATCCATTCATACCCCAGCAATTGTTTCATTCCTTCGATGTCATCAGTCAACGTATTTAGTTTTTGCTCAATAGCCGCCTCCTGCTCTTCAATCGTTTTGAAGATAGTGTTCGCGGTGGCTTTGCGAAGCTCCCCGAAAAATCGTTCGGTGGGATTCAGCTCCGGCGAGTAGGGTGGCAAGAAGAGAACGATGAGTCCCGGGATCTCCCGATGGATGAGCGGCCGATGACACGGTGCGTTGTCCCAGACGAGAACCACGGTTTCGTCGGGATGTTTCTTTTTGAGCTCCAGAAGAAATATATGTGCTGCCTCTGTGTCGAATCCTTCTATTCGTGAAAGGTGAAAACTCTCACCCGAAAGCGGGGAAACAGCCGGGAAGAGATAACGATTTTCAAATGATTTTTGGCTGTCTATGATGGTGCGCTCTCCAACCTTTGACCAACTACGCCTGAAGTTAGAGATGAGCCCATAGCGCATCTCATCGGCGAAGTAGAGTTCGTATGGCTTTTCTTTCAACGACTCCACGAACTGGGTGAGCCCCCTCTTTTGAAGGCATCCTGCCTTCCTCTATCGCCTTGCACGGGATGGGGACGGGCCGATTTGTATGAATAATTGAGTTGGTCCATGCGATACCACACGGTTTGCTCGGGGATACTGACATTGCTATGTTCTTTCAACCATTCCTGCATGCGAGGGATGGACCAGTAGCCTCCTTTATCTATCTCTTGCGCCAGTTTTTCAAACACCAAGGCGTCCCATTTGGGGTTTCCTTCAGGACGACCGCCACTCCCCAGTTTCAGCGCCTCTACTCCACCCTTGTTATACAGAACAATCCACGATATGAGGGAAGTTCGCGATACGACCAGTTGCTTGGCCACCGCCGTTCTTGTTTTTCCTTCCTTCAGGGCGAGTAGGGCTCGAATGCGGGTCTTTTGGGCCTCGTCCTGCGACCTTTTTATTGCCTGACGCAACGCACTAACGTTCTCTCGATCTTTGATGAGTATGTGTACCATGCATCCAGTATGCCACAAGTACTCCTATTGTTCAATGGTTAATTGGGGATGGTATAATCGCATTGAACAAATGGATAGAGCACGCCTCATCTCATCTGAGCGACATGATGGAGTTTTGGTGATACATACGAGTACATTTGTAGAAAAATTATTTTGTTTGATCCGCCGAAGGCGGAGAGTTAATAATTTTACGTTTAACAAATGTAGAGTAGGTATCCAAAACGAAATCCCTAGTGAAGGTGAGATGGGGTGTGCGTCTTACACCATACAACCGCATACAAACCACTTATTTCAAATACATATTGTGAATTTTGTAAAGAGAGAGTACTATATATTTACAATGACTAAAGCTAAAGATAAGGAAAAAGATGCAAAAACAGCGCGACCGCCCGTGGTGGTGGTAATGGGACACGTCGATCATGGAAAGACGACGCTTTTGGATTATATTCGAAAAACAAATATCGCCACGCATGAAGCGGGAGCAATTACACAATCCATTGGAGCATATGAAATAACCCACCCTTCG
>CAYIOQ010000041.1:0-7093 GCA_964365055.1 uncultured Candidatus Saccharibacteria bacterium
TGATCGCGGCGTGGCTTCTTGATCCCGAGAGAAGGGATTATAGTCTCGAGGGAGTAGTGGAGCGAGCGCTCAAAAAAGAGTTTGAGATAAAGTCTCTTTTTTCACTTTACGAATGGCAGCGCCAGAAATTAAAACACTATGAGCTCGAGCAAGTTTTTTATGATATTGAGATACCTCTCGTTCCTATTCTCGCAGAAATGGAGATGCGCGGAATTCGTCTCGATGGGGACCGACTTGTAGAATTAAGAAAAAAAGTGGATCAGGAGATTAAGAGTCTCGAAGAAAATATTTTCAAAGTAAGCGAGTCGTCGTTTAACATAAGTTCTCCCAAGCAATTGAGTGAAGTGTTGTTCACTCTTTTGAAATTGCCAACAAAAGGAATACGGAAAACTCCCGGAGGGGCACTCTCGACAGATGCTTCCGAGCTCGTAAAACTTAAAGATACACACCCTGTTATTAATTTTGTTTTGCGTTATCGAGAACTTACAAAGTTAAAAAGCACCTATATTGATGCGCTTCCTAAACTTGTTGATAGCACTACGGAGCGTTTGCATACGACGTTCAACCAGACAGGAACAGGAACAGGACGGCTTTCATCTTCTGAGCCAAATTTACAGAATATCCCCGCCCAAGGAGAGGAGGCACATTTATTACGAAGCGCATTTGTGCCTATGTCGGGATATACTTTTCTTGCCTGTGATTATTCTCAACTTGAGCTTCGTATCGTTGCGTCATTGTCAGAAGATAAAAAAATGATGGAGGCATTTTGGGGTGGTAAGGATATTCATGCCACCACCGCCGCAGAGGTGAACCACATAGCGCTCCACGAGGTGACGCCGGAACTTAGACGTCATGCAAAGACTTTAAATTTTGGTATGGTGTATGGCATGGGAGCGCGCGCCTTTGCAGAAAGTTCTGGCCTTACTCCAACGGAGGCAAAGCGTTTTATTAAAGAATATTTTGAAAACTTTGAGGGGATAAAAAAATATCAGGATTCTATTATTGCCTTCGCAAAAACTCACGGATATGTAAAAACAGAAACAGGAAGAAGGCGTTACCTCCCCGACATTGTTTCAGGAAATCCAAAATTTCAGTCGCAGGCCGAGCGCGCTGCGATCAATATGTCTACTCAAGGATTAGCGGCCGATATCATGAAACTCGCAATGATCAAGGTGGCGGGATGGATCAAGGAGAATGAATACGAAGATTCGGTACAACTACTCCTTAGTATTCATGATGAAATGGTGTTTGAAATAAGAGACGATATGGTACAAGACGTTGCGCCGGAGATAAAACGCATTATGGAAAACGCATTTACGCTTTCTGTGCCAGTAATCGTTGATGTAAAGACAGGAAAAAATTGGGGAGACATGAAACGAATATGATAATTTTACTTTATGGTTTTGATCGGCATCGATTGATGCGAAAGAAGGGCGAAATTTCTGATATTTATATAACGCGTAACGCGCAAGCTCTTGATTTTAAGAAGTTTGATCTTTCGCGTAAGGAGGATTTTTCCTTACTCGAGGATTTCATAAAAACGCAGTCAATGTTTACGAGTAAAAAATTAGCTCAGGTAGACTATTGCTTTGCGCGCGAAAAAGAACTTCTCAGTTTAATTCAACTCATGTCTGTCGCAACCGATGTCACGCGTACGCTTCTTTTTTCGCACTACGGAGATCTTCCTAAGGGTATTCTTGCTGACTACCTTAGAGAGGATGGCAATGCTAAAATACAGCATTTTCCACTGAGTACAAAAGTCCAGGTGTCTGCGCTCTTGCGTGATCGGTTGGGGAAGGCTGGTATTACCATGGAGGCAAAATTGGCGGATCTTTTTGTAGGATACTATGGGAACGACACCGACAAACTTGAGATGGCTTCGGAACGTCTTGTTCTTTGGAAACAAGCCAACAGCGATATGCATGTAACCGAAGACGATCTTATTTATTTTATTCCAGAGACTGAGGAGAGTATTTTTGCGTGCGCAGAGGCTTTTTTGAAAAAAGACATCATGGAGCTTCATAGAATTATGGGGGCAACGGCTTATACAAAACAACACGCAGGGGAGTTGTTACGCATACTAGATTACGAATTAAAACAGCTTCTTATTATACTTGGCGAGGATAAACAAAGGGTGCAGACGTTGGCTTTTTGGGTAAGGAGAAAATTAGAAGGCATAGCTCGTACCCTTTCGAAAGACGAGGTTGTAATGTGGTATACAAAAATAGCCTCGCTAGATGCGAGACTAAAAAGAAGCGAGGTGAGTGAAAGCGAGGCTGTAGAGGAACTTCTCTACACACCTCTTTTGAGCGTTTAAGCGTTATTTCTTTTTGCGAGGCGGGATTTGATTCGTGCCGCTTTGTTTCTATGAATTACTCCACTTTTTGCAGCTTTATCGATGGATTTATAGGCGAGTGAAAGTGCCCCTGTTTTTTCTGGCTTATCTTTTGTTTGCGTTAACTTTTTAATAGCCGCTTTCATGGCGACCTTCTTAGTAACATTTTTTGCTCGCCTTGTAAGGTTCTGGCGAAGCGCTTTTTGTGCTGATGTTGTATTTGGCATACCAGGTAGTAGAAATTCGACTTTCTCTTAAAGAGAATTGTAGAATTTGCATTAATTAAATTAATTTAAATTATCTTTTATAAGAGACCAAGTTGTATATCGACAAACTGTCGAATTTTCACTACCTGGCATAGTGGTATTATAGTAGTTGGTTTTTTGATAAAAGTAAAGGGCGGCAGGAGATTGTTATTTTGGTATACTATATATTATGTCTCATCGTCCTACTTCACGTTTAGATCTTAAAAAGCATTATTTACAGGTTGCATTAAATAGCACCCTTGAGGATGCGCGAGAAATTATTCGTCAACTTCCCATAAGCGACAGGATTATTGTCGAGGCTGGGACGCCTCTTATTAAAAGATATGGGGAGGAGGCAATACGGAGCATTCGTGGTTGGTACGAAGAGCGTTTGAGGGGCGGTTCTGAGGTGCCTGTATTTCCCTATGTAGTAGCCGATATGAAGACGATGGATCGTGGAGCTGCTGAGGTGGCAATTGCGGCCCGTGGGGGGGCGAGTGCGGTAATTGCGTTAGGGAGTGCGCCCACTGAAACGCTCAATTCATTTATAGAAAGCTGCGAGGCGAACGGGCTTGATGCGATGATCGATATGATGAATGTAGAGTTTCCTCTTACTGTGCTGCGTGCACTTAAAAAAGTTCCTCCTGTAGTAATACTCCATCGTGGTGTGGATGAAGAGTCGTTAAATAAAGAAAAGCAAATACCACTTCACGAGATAAGAAGGATTAAGGGGAATTTTAATATTATGATTTCGATCGCGGGGGGAGACACGGTGCGTGAGGCACAACGTGCTATTTTTAATGATGCAGACATCGTAGTAATTTGGAAGTCAGTATTTAATAAAACAGAAGATACTGCACAATTGATCACCGATTTTCTCAAGATCACAAAATAAAAAAAGAGCTTGCTAAAGACTCTTTTTTTATTTCGAGTTAATAGAACCTACACGCTTAGATGTAATTCGAGGAAAAAGCGAGAAGCGGAGTAAACGATATTAAAAAGATATCGTGTCGAGCATTGGAGCTTTTGACAAAGAAGTACGCTAAGCGTGTAGGTTCTTAGTTCTATTTTTTATCTTTGAAGTAGTCGGTGAGTGACTGTATCCCCTGCATGAATTCTATAGGGAGTGCAAAGATAACTGTTTTTGATGGATCTGGATTTATTTTCTCGATTGTCTCAAGGGTTCGAAGAGCAAGTCCTCCTGGGGTTGCGCTTAAGCGTCCTGCAGCCTGCGCAAGTTTTTCGGCAGCTTCAAACTCACCTTGCGATTGAATAACAATGGCGCGTCGTTCGCGTTCGGATTCTGCCTGCTTTGCCATGACCCTTTTCATATCAGCAGGGAGTTCAATGTCTTGGATTCTAATGTCAGTAATATTGATTCCCCATTCGCCCGTTACAATATCGACTCCTTTTTTCATTTCTTCTGCGATTTTTTCTCGTTCAGAGAGAATGGTATCAAGCTCAACTCCACCAATTACATCTCGGAGGGCCGCTTGCGCATATTGCGTAATGGCACTGTTGTAGTTACGAATTTTAAGTATCGCCTTATCTGCGTTCAAGACATGGAAGTAGACTACCGCGTTAATTCCGACCGGAACATTATCTTTTGTAATAACTTCTTGTTGAGGTATCTCAGTACTGTTAATACGGATATCTACAACGATCATTTCCTGGATACCAAAGAGGACAAAAATCCACGTAAGCCCTGGTTCGCGTGTCCCTGCATACTTACCAAGAGTAAGCACAACACCGCGTTCATATTCTTTAACTACTTTTAATCCTCGTAGAAGAACATATACGACGATGATAACTAAAATGGTTATGAATGTAGGCATATTATGTTTTTTAGAAAGGTTTATTTATTCTAGTATACCATATTTTACATTTTTACTCGGCACGTTTAAAGTATAGATGATGATTTACTCGCTTGTCGGGAAAATTCGATCGGTGCATATGAACGCGGTGGTAGTTGAGACTGACGGGGGTGTTGGATATTTTGTGCATACAACTCCCGAGACAATAAAGAAAATTGTTGTTGAAGGAAGGACGAGGATATTTACATCGCTTAGGGTGCGAGAGGATGCCCTCGATCTTTATGGATTTGCCACCGAGGAGGATCTTAAGTTTTTTGAATTACTTAATACTGTCTCTGGCGTGGGGCCCAAAGCTGCTATGGCCATACTGGGCGTTGCAGATATTGTGACATTGCGTTCTGCGATTGCCTCTGGGAAGGCAGACACATTAAGTCGCGCTGGTGGGGTAGGAAGAAAGACGAGCGAGAGGCTTATTGTAGAACTTAAGGATAAGGTCGGGAAGAGCGATGAACGCACAAAAGAGCTCGAGCTTGATCTTGATATTCTCGAGGCGTTAAAATCGTTGGGATATACAATGTCTGAGGCGCAGCATGCGGTAAAGAAAATTCCGGGAGATGTGGTAAACTTTTCAGATCGCTTAAAGGCAGCGCTTAAGGTGCTTGGGAAAAAGTAATTATGTTATCTCGTATTAAACAGTACTATCATCGTGTGTGGGCATATATACCGGCGTTATGGCATAGGTTTCCTTCACGTAAACTTAAAGTGATTGGTGTGACGGGCACAAAAGGGAAGACAACCACAGTAGAGTTGATGACGTATGTGTTTACTGCTGCAGGATACAAGGTGGTTTCCTCTTCGGGATTGCAGTTTCGGATAGGTGAAAAAGTAGTACCTAACGATTTTAAGATGACGATGCCAGGAAGAGGTTTCCTTCAAAATCTTTTAGCACGAGGCGTAAAAGAAGGCTGCGACATGGCTATTCTCGAGACAACTTCGGAGGGTCTCATTCAATCGCGTCATCGTTACGTCGATTTTGATGCAGCGGTATTTTTGGGAATTCATGAGGAACATCTCGAGCGACATGGTGGTTTCGAAGGGTATAGAAAAGCGAAAGAATTATTGTTTGAAGCGTTACAGATATCAGGGAAAGAAAAGAAAATATCTATCGTTAATACTGACGATGTACACGCAAAAGAATTTGTAAAATATAGTACAGACGAATGTTGGGGTTTTGGTTTTAAGGGGAATGGGCTTAAAAAAGGAATGAAGATTTTAAAGGCTGAGGGTGTGCGGGTAGATCAGAGCGGATTACAGTTTTATGTAAATGGTAACCGTATCCTTTCAAAATTACTCGGTGAGTTTAATGTATATAATATTCTCGCTGTGATTGCGACTGCGAAATCTTTTGGTATTGATGATATTGTCCTTCGAAATGCGCTTCAGTCGTTTCCAGGTCTTTCTGGCCGCATGGAGGTGCTCTCTGGAAGAGGGATTCACGTTATTGTTGATTACGCACATACGCCAGATTCACTCGAATGGGTATATAAAGAGGCGCGTCGTATTTTTAATCCCAATACCATGATTTGTATTTTGGGTTCTGCGGGTGGGGGAAGGGATACATGGAAGCGGCCTGTATTTGGCGAACTCGCTGCAATGTACTGCGATCATATTATTCTTACGAATGAGGACCCTTATGATGAAGACCCAGAAAAGATTTTAGAAGATATTAAGGAGGGCATAGATCGGTTTTCTAATCGCAAGGTAAAGTTGTCTGCCTCTTCATTCAACTCATTCCGTGAAATTTCAAACGAAACAAAAGGCGCACAGGTTCAAATAGTACTTGATAGAAAGGAGGCAATTAAGAAGGCGGTCTCTCTTGCGAAACCAAATGATGTTGTGGTAATCACAGGAAAGGGTGGTGAGCGATGGATGGTGGTGGCGGGAGGCAAAAAAATCCCTTGGGATGATTCAAAAATTGTAAAAGAAATTTTATATGGATGAAAATGTTAGAGGGTTTTTAAAAAAGAATGTGTATAAAAAAGTGTATGACGTTGCACCGATTTTTTGTGTGGACATTCTTCCTGTGTGTGGTGGTGAGTTTCTCCTTGGTTTGAGGACAAATGAGCCGGAAAAGGGAAAATGGTTTTTGCCTGGTGGACGTATTTTTAAAACGGAAACACTTGACAAGGCGGTGATAAGAAAAGCAAAAGAAGAGTTGGGTATTCGCGTCACAAAAAAAGATTTTGAATTTTTAAAGCTAGGAACAGTGATATCTAAAAAAACTCCATTTGGGGAGGGTCAGTTTCATGCCGTGATCGGGGTGTATAAGCTTAACTTAAAAAAGAAGGAAAGTATTAAGGCAGACACTCAGCATTCAGATTTGCGTTGGTTTTCAAAAGTTCAAAACTGTTGGCATCCCTACGTAAAAGATGCGATACGTACCGCTGGGTTTAAATAATTTTTTTTAAAGTATGAAAAAAGCATTTGTTTTTGGTATTACGGGACAGGATGGTTCATATCTCACAGAACTTCTTTTAGAAAAGGGCTATGAAGTACATGGTCTTATTCGACGTTCCTCTACATTTAATACCTCTCGCCTAGAACATATTTATCAAGATCCACACGTGGAGCATCCAAAATTATCTCTTCATTATGGAGATCTTTCAGATGCGGGCAATATTAGGAAACTTATTTTTGAA
>CAYIOQ010000042.1:0-6985 GCA_964365055.1 uncultured Candidatus Saccharibacteria bacterium
GTTTAGGGTTTAGGGTTTAGGGTTTAGGGTTTTTCTTATACCCTAACGGCTATACCCTAGACCCTTGTCATGCCACCATTACGATTATGCCACGAATTTATCTGTGCTCCAAAAGGAGACTCAATTCTTCTGGATTTAATGAATACGCAAGCGCCGTGTCGAGCGACACCTCTCCTTGAGTTACAAGATTTGCGAGCGAACGATTTAAACTTATCATCCCCTCCTGCATCCCCGTCTCAATAACGAGATCTATCTGATACACCTTCTGCTCTCGAATTAGATTCCTCACTGCGGTATTAGTAATCATAAGTTCATAGGCAGGAACAAGCCCCCCACGTAATCTTGGTAAAAGACGCTGAGAAATAACACCGACCAACCCAGAAGCAAGTTGCGAACGCACCTGTCCCTGTTGATCGGGAGGAAACGAATCAATAATACGATCTATGGTTTGCATCGCAGAATTAGTATGAAGTGTAGAAAAAACCAAATGCCCCGTCTCTGCTGCAGTAAGCGCTGTACTAATAGTTTCCGTATCTCGCATCTCCCCTACCATAATGACATCCGGGTCCTGACGCAAAATCGATCGCAACGCGAGATGAAAATTTAATGCATCAACCCCCACCTCTCTCTGAGAAATAAAGCTTTTGTCTTGCGCAAAAAGGTATTCAATAGGGTCCTCGACAGTAATAATATGCGCCGCCTGTGTGTGATTAATCTCGTCCATAAGCGCAGCGAGCGTACTTGACTTACCTTGCCCCGCCGGACCCACAACAAGAAAAAAACCTTGCTGAATTTTCGTAAACTCATGAAGAATAGGAGGCAAATTTAATTGCTCGACAGTTCGAATATTCCATGGAATTAAACGCAATGCCGCCGCAATATACCCACGCTGGTAATATACGTTTACACGAAAACGCGCCTTCTCCTCAAGTGAAAAAGAAAAATCTATTTCACGCTTCATAACAAGCTTCTCCTTTTGCTCTGTTGTAAGAAGTGCAAAAATAAGACCCTGTGATGTCTCTGGAGTAAGAAGAGGTTCCTGTTCAACAGGCACAAGAACACCATCGATACGAAGCATTGGTTTTCTCGCAACGCCTATATGAAGATCGGAGGCGCCGTGGGTCCCTGTAAGCAATAATAATTCTTTAATCTTCGCCTCGTAATTCATGAAATATATTCATTTCTATTATACCTCTTTTTTACGAACTTGTTTCCTTGATGACGTCAGGTAAATATAATACTCCGCGTAAGGCCTTAAGAACGCCATCCTGTCGCAAGGTGGTCATACCCTGCCGGTTGGCCTCCTTGATAATTACTGCATCAGTAATAGTAGTTTGGATAACATCAGTAAGTTCACGAGTCATTTTGAGCACTTCGAATATGGGAACCCTTCCCTTAAATCCCTTGTTATTACACTTTTCACAACCTTGAGGGCCATACATCTCATAAGGCGCCTTGAACACAATGTCTTTCTTTTCTTCCTCAGGAATCGTCTTCAATTCATCTTCAACAATCTTTATAAGTTTTGGGTCTATAGACTCTTTCTTCTTACAGTTATCGCACAATTGAGCGATAAGACGTTGTGCGACCATAAGGTTTAATGATGAAGGTAGTAAGAAGGGTTCTATCTTCATATCAATAAGACGTGGGATAACACCCACGGCATTATTTGTGTGTAGTGTTGAAAGCACAATGTGACCCGTAAGAGCCGCGTGCACCGCAAGCTCTGCAGTCTCACCGTCACGAATTTCACCCACCATGATTACATCTGGGTCTTGGCGCAAAATTTGTCGCAAACCCGAAGCGAAGGTATACCCTATTTCTGGCTTTACCTGTGACTGGTTGAGCCCAGGAAGATAATACTCCACAGGGTCCTCAAGCGTCACCACATTTACCTCATCTTTTGCGAGAATCTTCATGAGACCATAGAGTGTCGTCGATTTACCAGAACCCGTAGGTCCCGTAATCAAAATCATTCCATAGGGTTCATTGAGCGCCTCTTGTACAAGTTCAAGATTACGTCCAGCAAACCCAAGAGTATCAACGCGCTTAAGCCCAACACTCGGATCAAGTACGCGCAAGGCGATCTTTTCACCAACCACAGTAGGAAAGGTTGCGACACGAAAATCAATTTCTTTTCGTTCGACAAGTGTTCTAAATCTTCCATCTTGAGGTACACGCGTTTCATCAATTTTTAAATCAGAGAGAATTTTAACACGCGAGATCACCGCATTCTGTAATTCAGAGGGCAATTCAAGAATAGTATGCAAATCCCCATCTAGACGAAAACGAATACGCAAGGCATTGCGCTGAGGCTCTATATGAATATCTGATGCCCCTTGTGTCACCGCTTCACTCAAGATACGAGCAACCACCTTAATAACAGGTGCCTCCTCTGCTCCAAGTTTCTTCTCCTCCAAACGAATAACGCGTTGACCATCAGCGCCCTCCTTTTTTGCGGCATGCATCATTCCTACAGCCTCCTCTATTTCTTTATTAAAATTCGTGTAGCCACGAGACTGAAGGTTAAAATCAGAGAAACTTACCACGTACACTCCGAGGTCCCACTTCTTTTCTTTGGCAAGAAATTTTAATGCCTCAATAGCCCGCGCATTTTCAGGGTGCACCATACCAACAGTAAGAAAATTTCCCTCAATAGAAAGCGCAATCATCTCATACGTTCGACTCATCTCCTCATTAATAAGCTGCAAAACCTCAAGGGGAATCTGCTCGTCTTTTTTAAAGACCTTGAGAGGAATACCTGTAAGCTCCGCCTTAGTCTGAGCAATAATTTTATCGTCGACAGCACCGCGGTCGTATATTAAAGCCTCAACCGTCTTTCCTGATAGCTCAGCCTCCTTACGGAGGCGGTCAAGAACAGATTGGGCGAGATATCCCCGTTGAACTAAAGCGGATAATATATTCTC
Organism: uncultured Candidatus Saccharibacteria bacterium; assembly: GCA_964365055.1. Lineage (GTDB taxonomy): Bacteria > Patescibacteriota > Minisyncoccia > UBA6257 > JACRHW01 > JACRHW01. The sequence goes on from CAYIOQ010000042.1 coordinate 2,928, forward strand.
TTGCTCCATAAATAAATTCTATAATTTTTGAAAGGGATCTGTTTTTCCAAGACGTGTCTTTATTGCATCTTGGTCAAGTCTTGGGTATTGTTGTAACCCAATGAACGCTTTATTCTCAACCAAATTAGTAAATTCATCTTTGTTGATTTTTGTAATACCGCCCGTAGCATCACCTTGTGATAATCCCAACTGCCCCACGCCTGGTGAAACAAGGATAAAATAAGAACCAGCTCCGAGAACAGCAAGAACCACTATACCTATTATTATTGGTGTTTTTCCTAACGGTTGTTTTTGTTGCTCTAAAATAATAGCCATTATGATTGATAATACACGGCAAGAGTAAGTTGATAATGTAACGTCTCACCTTGTTGAGATACTTGTACCTCTTTAACATCAAGTAATCTTGAATTCGTCTCAAGTTTTTCGATAAAAGATCTAAACCCGGCATAAGAACCCTCAAGCGCGAGGTTAATATTCATCGTTCCAAACCCCTTTGTCGGCAAATCAAGTTGTGGGGGGGCAGAAATGTCGCCCTGAGAGAAGGTCATGTTCCCTGCCTTCAATCCGCTCGCACCCGCTAATCCAATAATATTATTTACAAGTTCTCCATGCTCAACACTCGATGGAAGCACAAATCCAAAACCTTCTATTGTCTTCCCGAGATCTTCATAGTTTTGTAACGTATTTTTTGCCTCGCTTATTAGGTCCTTTTGTGTCTCAAATTCACGCTGTGCGCTATCACGATCTGCCCTCGCCTGCACAACATCTGAAACAACAGGACTATCAAGTGTTGCGATTATAATTACAGAACCCAAAAACAACGCAACAGCGAGAAGAATCGATATGAATTGTTTAGCAGTACCACCTATCATAATTATTCGAGTGAAGAAGTAAGACCCGGTTTTAATGTAATAACAATGTGAAAACCAGCAGGAGAAGATTGAAGCTGAACGTCCGAAAGTTTTACGCTCTTGACCTCCGGCAACGATTCAAAAACAGAAACTTGCTCTGCAATGCTATCCTTATCCTTAGCCTTTCCAGTAACATCTACAGTGCTACGTGGAATTGAAATGGTGACAGTATCGATAAAAACACCATTGTGTGTATTTTTTTCTAGCCACGCAAATAATTTTGATGAATACATATGATCTCCCAGCAACTTTTTGATGTTCAGTACTTGAGAATAAGTACGCAACACCTCATCTCTTTTCTCTCGAGGAATTTCTTCAGAAAGTTTTCTTATGTCAGAAAGAATAGAATTAATCTCACTTGTGGTTTTAGGAAGATACCAATATTGCAATATGACCCAAAAGCCAAGACTTGATATAAACAAAAGAAGCCCCCACCATACCATAGTAGAAAACCAAGTTACTTCAACTGCTTCTTTTGCATGAATAACGCTCGGGAAGGCAGAACTACTTTTTCGACGAATTTCTTCCGTCATGTCTACATTATATCACACCACGTGTCACACAAGGTGTGCAAAAAGTCACTTATCCACACATTTCAAATTAAACTTCCCCGGACTTAAGTGCTGCCCCCGTCGCCACTACTAACTGCGGAAATATTCTATCCACAACAAACGTTGCTTCTTGTTTTACGCCAAAATAATGCATAGGAGTATATAACATTGTTTTAATCCCCAACTTCTCAGAAAAATAGCCATCAACCCCCGTGAGCAGGCTTGCCCCTCCTATGAGGACAACCTCCGAAATGGGCTCATCAAACTTAGAGGAGTACATCCCAAACACCCTTTTTGCCTCTTCAAGGATAAAATCAAGCGCAAAATAAACAAGTTGATACACCGCCGCTTGCTCTACGCTATAGGAAAGCCCATTTTTTTTCTTCATCTCCTCGGCATGTGTTCCATCTACACCAAGACCACGCGCAATAGAACGAGTGATATCTCCACCACCACTATCAAGACCACGATTTACCACCACATAACCATTTCTTATCACAATGATATTTGTGGAGTACGCTCCAATATCAAGCACGGCAATCGTTTTCCCCTCAAGACGTGAGGTAACGCGCATAATACGCAACACGCTTAGTGTCTCTGATTCTATGCTCTTCAAATGCAACCCAACACTTTCTATTGCTGTAGTATAATTTGCAATAATCTTTTTGGAAATCGCGGTAAGAAAAAAAAGTTTTTTCACCATACCACCTCCACTAAAATCTCCTAGTTGACTTACCTTCTTTTCGCCAGCCTCAATCCACTCATACGCCGTCTCTTCTGGATTAAGAGGAACGTACTTCCTAAACGAATATGAAATAGTACGATCTACCTCATCCTTGCTCAGTGCCGGAAAATCAAGCAGTGTCGCAAAAGAAGAAAATATGGGATACGTAGCATACGCCTCACCATTTCGTATTCCAGATTTTGACAAAAGTTGTTTGAGAAGATCGGAAACGTTTTCCGGACCCATCGCATGCGCGCTCGACTGAAGAGATTCACCGGGCTGTGTAAGGTGATTCACATTTTCAACAACACCATAATTCGTAATCTGGGGTTGCTTTCCTAACGCAAGCTCGACTATCTTTATGGAAGAAGTTCCTATATCTAACCCCATTACTTTTTTGGGACCAAAGAGAGACATATCTATCATTATATCCCACTCTCAATGAAAAACATTATCCACAGTACACGTCTCATAGTAAAAAAACTCGCGAACATACTTTTTCCCGCACAATGCATAGGATGTTCCTCCTATCTCGAAGATCCACACATTCTTTGTTCAAAATGCAAAACCAATATACCTACAGAAAGTGGTCTTTACTGCACAGTGTGTGAAAAACGCCTTTCTTCGTTTGCTACTTGCCACACATCCCCCCTCGATGCAATTGGGTATGCGACATCATACCAGGTTTCTTTAATGCGTGATCTCATTCATCTCTACAAATACGAGCAGGTGACAAGCATTGTCATCGATCTCAGCAATATCTTTATTTCTTATCTGGATACTTCCGGATTACTCTCCTTCCTTACTTCAAAAGAAAACAACGTGGTGATAACACCTATTCCTCTTCACACGCTTCGCGAACGTACACGCGGGTTCAATCAATCAAAACTCCTTGCCAATCTCGTTGCCCAGCATTATTGTTTACCACTCTACGACATACTTATACGTACACAAAACAACCCTCCCCAGGCACAAATGAAATCAAAAGAAAAACGTATTAAAAACGCAGAGCATCTTTTTGTCCTAAAACCAGAGGCCACACATGTCATAAAAAATAAAACGATACTTCTTGTCGATGATGTCGCCACCTCATGCGCCACCCTCGCCTCCGCCGCAAAAATCCTAAAACACGACGGTGCAAAAAAAGTAATCGGCATCATCCTCGCCAAAGGATAACAATGTATCTAGTATTTTATATTTAGTATCTTGTAGAGCCCTTTTTAAAAATAGCTGCTGGTATGCTATCACATACCGCCTTCTTTTTATTCTTTTGGGGCCAACTAAGTGAGGTTGAACCTCATTCAGTCGTACGCGCCTGCGGAATGGTGCGAAAGAGATGTTTCATAATTCAGTGAGAGAGAAATAAGTTCTGTTCCCACCCAAACCATAAACGAGTCCTCAAGGGGGAGTCGGACCATATCGCTATGGTAGGGGGGTTATAACGGTCACCCCCTTGGAGATGAGTGTTGGTTTGGGTGGGAACAGAACACTCGGAAAAAAAATAAAAGACCGGGATTCCCGGTCTTTTATTTTTAAATTGTTTTGGTTACCACACGCCAAATGTTGTGATTTTTCCCATGGACGTCTTTACGATGTCTTTCAAAAAAAACGCGAAGAATTGTATCCTTACCTGAGATTTTAGCAACCTTCCCTCGCGCCTCAGCAGCAGTTCTAGCCGACACCATTACAGCCATTTCTGAACCCCCTGGACTTTCTCCTGCCCACAGTTCCCCATCCTCTTTTACATAAATCCATTCTTTCTCCAAAATACCATCTTCCTTTATAACAACTCGCATCGCCTTGAAAGATTCTTCGTGCATTAACCAAGCCCCACAATAAAAATAAAACAAACACCACCCCTCTACGGGTGGT
>CAYIOQ010000043.1:0-6933 GCA_964365055.1 uncultured Candidatus Saccharibacteria bacterium
GGTCTTGGTCTCAAGGAGGCAAAAGATTTGGTTGACGGTGCCCCAAAAACAGTGAAAGATGGAATTAAACAGGAAGAAGCAGACGAAATTAAAAAGAAGCTCGAAGAAGCTGGTGCAAGCGTGGAAATTAAGTAAATTTTCCGATCCAGCACTTTCTGGCATTTTAGGAGGAGAGGCGCGAGTGATCCTTTTGCGCCTCTTTTTCCATTTACAGAAAGGCGCTTTGAGTACACGCCATCTTTTTCATGAGATGCAATTACCTGAGGACTTCTTTGGTGTGGCGCTCAAGGAGCTTGTTAAGTTGGGCGTACTTAAACAAACACCCTCTGTGAGGGGTTCTTTTCAGATAAACACAGCTTTTCCTTATATCTCTGAGTTGGAACAGATGGTGATGAGAGTGTCTAAGGAGCAGAGGGATCTTTTTATTGAAGGGCTTAAAAAATTTGGAAGAATGAAGCTTATTATTGTTGCGGGTCTTTTTTCGGATCGCAAGGAGGGAGTAGATCTTCTTCTCGTGGGGGATCACGTCAAAATGAAAAGTGTGGATGAGTTTATAAAGAGGTGTGATGTGTTATTTGGACGTCCACTGAATTATACGCTTCTTGATACCAAGGAGTTTCAGTATCGTTATTCTATGTTTGATCGTTTTCTTCGTGAGATTTTTGAGGGGCCCCACCAAATTTGTTTCAACGCAATCAAAGGTTTTCGTGATCCGCAATAATTTATATTATGCGGGCATCCTTAGCGGAGCTGTCGGGACATTCACACCCCGTTACAAATTAATCGGACGCTTAGTTCAGTGGCAGAACGTTCGCTTCACATGCGAAAGGTCGCTGGTTCGATCCCAGCAGCGTCCACTCCGTTAGAAATTTGTAACGGGGTAGGTTGCAAGGGTCGTAGGTCCTGTATTGCCCACAGCTATAATCACTTACTTATAAATATTGATGATTGGGGAATTGTCTATGCCTCGGGTGCAGGCGTTCGATTTGCTTCGTGGGTATTTATTACTGGTGATTCTTGTTGATCACTTATATAAATTTCCGAGTTTTTTTGATCTATTCACAGGACGAGGTCATTTATGGGTTTCAGCCGCAGAGGGCTTTTTTTTAATTTCCGGCGTAATGGTGGGACTTATTCGTGGAGGTGAGGTGAGATCGGGTAGAGTCTACCAAGCTTATCAGAAGCTTTCGCGGCGCGCTTTTAATATATATATTTGGTCAATATCTCTCACGTTTCTCTATACGTTTTTTGGTCATCTTATCAAGGGATATGTTCCCGTCAAATCAGGTATTACGGATGGTGGTTCTTTTGTGTCCATTGTCTGGAACACGTTACTACTTCGTTATTCGTATGGTTGGGCTGATTTTCTTAATTATTATGCCGTCTTTCTTCTTTGGGCTATTCTTGTTTTATTTCTTCTCTATCGGAGTTCTGTGTGGATTGTCTTGTTTTTATCAATAGGCCTGTGGGTTTTAAGGGGGCATAATTTTTATTTTGTGTGGCAGATCTTGTTCGTAGTCGGAATAGTTGTTGGATATTTTTTTCGAGAACTTGAGAAAAATTTTATTGAGTTACCATCAAAATTTCGATTGGCACTTTGTGGCATTTTGTTTTGCGTAACTACGATCACGCTTATTGCGAGCGTACTATTTGTCTATTTTCCGGGATATGGTGCTATGTTATCCAGCGAAAATATTAATCTTTGGTTTGATAAGGCGACATTGTCTCCCTTGCGGCTCATTCTTGCCATGGTATGGTTTACAACTATTTTTGCCCTTGTTCGGCGTTACGAGAACTTTTTTGTAAAACATCTTGGCTGGCTCCTCTTGCCAATTGGGCGAAATTCACTCTCTATCTATATTTTTCAGAGCGTATTACTATACGCGCTGTATCCAATACTTTCTCTCTCAACTGGTTTCGGAAGCAATTTTTTAATTAACGCGCTAAGTATTTTATTGGTTTGGTTGTTTGCCTTGTATGTTACACGACGTAGGTTTGCGTCGTAAGGTCGGGTGAGTGGCATTTACTTTTTTGAGGATAGTGGTAAAGTATTGCTAGTTCTTAGACAACTAGGGAAAAGGGGTAATAGAGATGAACATACAGAAGTGGTTTGTTTCGGTATTCGTATGTTTTTTTGTTTTAGTGCAGGTACTTCATGTTCCTGTTCTTTCGGTGAGTTTTGATAAATCTGGGTTGCTTGTCGAGGGAGCCAGTATTTTGCAGGATGGTTTTGTTGGACCCGTAAACACCGAGATGCTTATTGGCGGCGCGAGAAAGGCTCTCGTGAGAGAGATTCAAGTGAATCCTGTTCTTCGCACGAAACCTTCTTTGATAAACGACGCTATTCGGTCAACGGATATGTACTCGCTCCGGGTTGTGTATCGAGAGTGTGTTCGTGTTCTTGGTGGCGAAGACCGCGGCTCGCACCTTATCTACGCTATGGCGCGTGGGATGACGGATTCTTTGGGTGATCCACATACCAAATTTTTTTCTCCCAGTGAGGCGGAACAGTTTCTTGGATTTATGAGAGAAAGGGTTATCAGTAGTGGTATCGGGATTCTCATGAGTGAGCATAAAACAAAATTTATTGTCGTCGATGAAGTGATTGAGGATACGCCAGCGTTCCGTGGTGGACTCTTGGCGAGAGACCTTATTGTTGCAGTAGATGGCGTTTCTACGCAAGGTGTTGAAGTTGCGAAAGTTTCTGAGCGTATTCGAGGTGTCGTTGATAGTCAAATCCGTCTCACTATCGTTCGTCTCGGCGGTGAGCCATTTGATGTTGTTCTGGTGAGAAAACCTATTCATGTTGGAAGCGTTAAGTCTTTGGTTATCAACAATGTTGGGTATATTAAGCTGCGTTATTTTGGCGAGGATACTAACAGAAATCTCGACGCTTGTTTTGCAAAGTTTGATGCGGTAAACGTTAAGGCTTACGTACTTGATGTGCGTGATAATGGTGGAGGATATGTTCATGTCGCGAGACACACTGTAAGTAAATTTCTTCCCTCCGGAAAGATAGTCGTTTCGTTTACAGGACGTACCTTTCCAACACAGATTTATCTTACTGACGGATCTCAGGCACGTGACTTACCTGTGGTTGTTTTGATCAATAAGAAGAGCGCAAGCGCATCGGAGATTGTCGCGGGTGCACTTCAGGACCATGGATGTAAAATTGTTGGTGTTAAAAGTTATGGAAAGGGAAGTATGCAGGAAATGTATCCGCTTTCTGACGGTTCAATGTTGAAAGTTACTCGCGCACGTTGGCTTACTCCTCTTCGTCATCCTGTCGATGGGATTGGTATCACTCCTAATATCATAGTTACGCAAGATGAAAATTTGGACGAAGATGTTCAGCTCAAGAGGGCGTTGCAGGAGGCGAGTCGTTAATTTTTTATAAAATATAGGCGCCAATTGGGCGCCTTTTAATTATGTGATGTTTTTTATATAATAAAATGTATAGATATGTCAGAAGCCTCTTTAATAAACAAATCGCTAAAGAAAGATATTTTTATGGCACTTCTTGCGATGGGAAGTATTTTTTTGTTGGTGATTGAGGTTGTCATAGGTCTTGCTGAGGAAGAAATGCTTTTTGTACATTACGTTGACCTCGGGATCGCTTTTGTGTTTTTCGTTGAATTTATTTACCACTTTGTCGTTGCTCCAGACAGAATACATTTTTTGAAGTATCATTGGTGGGAGCTTCTCGCTGCGATTCCTTTGACCACACCGACGACGCAGGCGTTTCGTGGTTTTAGACTTATTAGAGTGGCGCCACTTATTGAGGGGATACGAATTATACGTTTTTTGGTACGTCTAAAGATTTTAGCTGGTCTGTCGAGAAAGTATACACAACAGGTGTATCTCATGTATGTCGCTGTTGCCATTGGTTTTATTACTCTTTCGGGTGCGTTCGCATTTCATTTTTTTGAATCTCCTGTAAATCCAAACGTAAAAACGGCGTTTGATAGTTTTTGGTGGGCAATTGTCACTGTTGCGACAGTTGGTTATGGCGATATCTACCCCGTTACTATTGGAGGGCGCATCGTTTCTATTCTCCTTATCCTTAGCGGTGTTTGTGTGTTAGGAATTTTTCTTACTGTTATTAATACTTACGTGGTGAGTAATTTAAACTCGTTTGGTCGAGTGAAGGGACAAAGAAAAAGGTAGTTAGTTGTAAAAAGTGGATGTCGACAAAAACGATAACAAAGGAAATCCAAGGACAACCCTTTTGGACATTAACTGGGTCTGAGACAGTAAGCTTACTTGGGACGGATATAAACAAAGGGCTTTCTGAGGAGGAGGCAGAAAAACGTCTCAAGGTCTTTGGTCTAAATATTATCGAAAGCGCAAAAAATGCGTCAGGTTTTTTAATTTTCCTGAATCAATTTAAAAGCCCATTAATTTTAATTTTGCTTTTTGCTTGCGTTGTTACGCTTTTTATCAATCATTATCGCGATGCGTTTTTTATTTTTGCCGCTGTCGTTGTTAATACCGTTCTTGGGTTTTATCAGGAATATAAGGCAGAAAAGGCGTTGGCGGAATTAAAAACGTACTTAAAACAACGCTCAAGGGTTGTCCGTAACAAAGTAGATTATGAAATAGATGCCGCTCATTTGGTACCGGGTGATATTATCCGTCTCGCTCAGGGCGATCGTGTTCCTGCAGACGGGCGAGTTGTTTTTATTAATGATTTTCAGGTTGACGAGTCTGTGCTTACTGGCGAGTCTTTACCTGTCTCAAAATTGGTAAGTCCTGTGGGTATTGATGTTGCTCTTGGTGATCAACATTCTATGGTTTTTGCTGGGACACTGGTTACACAGGGCATATGTACGGCAGTGGTATGTCGTACCGATTTTTTTACAGAATTTGGAAAGATTGCAAATCTTGTTGCTGATTCACATCGAGAAGAAACTCCATTACAAAAAGAGATCGGGAAATTTAGTACGCGAGTTGGGTTGTTTTTGGGTATTCTTACGTTCGCGATCTTTTTGGTTGGCATCTTCTTTGGATATTCACCTGTCGAGATGTTCCTTACGTCCGTTGCAATAGCGGTGTCGGCGGTGCCGGAGGGGCTCCCTGTTGCCATGACGGTTATTTTAGCCATAGGGGTTCAACGTATGGCACGGCGAAAGGGTGTTATTAGGAAGCTGATTGCCGCAGAAGCCTTGGGGAGCACGACGGTTATTATTACAGATAAGACAGGTACTCTTACGATGGCCAAAATGGCACTTAGTAAATTATTGCCGTTTCGTGGTGGGGAGAAGAAACAACTTCTCGAAATGGCGTTGCTCAATACAAATGTGCTTATAGAGAATCGTAATGATCAGATTTCTGAGTGGAGAACAAGCGGTCGTTTGCTCGAGGTGGCATTAGTGCGATCCGCTGCTCTTGAAGGTATGGATGCTGATGAAATTAAGAACAGGGCTTTTATTTTGAATTCGCTACCCTTTAATGCCGTTAATAAGTATTCTGCTTCGTTGGTACTTGATGAGGGAAGGCATGTGTTGATATTTTTGGGTGCGCCCGATATTTTTGTTAATCACTCAACGCTTAGTTTGGAAGAACGGCAGGAGATTTTAAAAACAATTGATACTTTGGCTGAATCGGGAGAACTTGTCCTCGGGGTTGCAACAAGGGAGATTGAGAAAAAAGAGGACTTTTCTTTTTCAAAGGGTCTTGAATTTAATCAACTTTCTTTTGAGGGGTTGATAACATTGCGAGATCCTATTCGACCGAGCGTGAAAGAGGCGATTCACAAAGTTGAATTGGCAGGAATAAAGACAGTAATCATGACGGGTGATCATCGTGGTACTGCTCTGGCGATCGCCAAAGAGGTCGGTATGAAGATAGATAATGATAGCGTTCTTGATGCCACGGAACTTCGTTTGCTCGGAGATGAGGATCTAAAAAAACGGTTGTCTTCATTGAGGGTTATTTCTCGGGTAACGCCATTAGATAAAATGAGAATAATAAAGATGTTTCAAGAAATGGGAGAGGTGGTGGCTATGGCTGGTGATGGTGTGAATGACGCCCCAAGCATTAAACAGGCCGATATTGGTATTGCTATGGGGTCTGGGACGGAAGTTGCTCGTGATGTTGCGGATTTAGTATTACTTGATAATAATTTTGAGACAATTGTTTCTGCCGTCGAGGAGGGGAGGCAGATTATGAATAACATTCGCAAGGTTCTTGTATATCTTCTTTCTGATACTGCAGACGAACTTTTTTTGATTGGTGGATCCCTTGTTGTTGGATTACCTCTACCAATGAATGCGCTTCAAATACTTTGGGTGAATTTTTTCTCAGATAGTTTTCCTGCCGTTGCTTTTGCGTTTGAGAAGAATATCGATGGGCTGACAAAGCGTCCACGAAGAAACGAGGGGGTTCTCTTTGACCCCCTTATAAAATTTTTGATTTTGTTTATCGGTATCTCCACGAGCGCATTTTTGTTTGCATTGTATTGGATATTATTAAGGGCTGGTTTCCAGGAAGATTTGGTGAGAACATTTATTTTCGCCAGTTTCGGGAGCTATACTTTGTTTGTGGCTTTTTCGTTGAGAAGTCTAGAGAAGGGTATTTTCAGATATTCTTTGTTTTCTAATCGTTATCTGTTTGCGGGGATAAGTATTGGGATTCTTTTAATGGCTATGGCTATTTATCTTCCATTTCTACAATCTTTGCTTAAAACTGTTTCTCTGCCATTTCCATGGGTATTGGGTGTGATATTGGTTGGAGTATTAAACGTCGTTGCAGTAGAATTTGGCAAGTGGATTTTTTGGCGTAAACAGGTTTTAGAAGACGCGAGGTAGGTTTTTTAAGAGACAGTTTCTAGATAACCGCCGTGAGGCGATTTTTTGTTCATATTTTTGCACTGTTTATCCACATTTGATAGTGGGGAGCTGGTGGTGTAAAATGGAAACACGGTGGGGAATT
>CAYIOQ010000044.1:0-6806 GCA_964365055.1 uncultured Candidatus Saccharibacteria bacterium
AGTATTTTTAAAAGTTCTATTTTTGCATTCGCTTTGGTTAGGGCTCTCTCTTTTTCATATTTTGAGACTTGATTAACAAATATAAAAAGTTCCATTGCATCCAATAGGGTTCGTTCTATCTTTTCTCCTAAGGTATATCTTTCATGTTTCGGGAATGTAAAGATGAGTTTATGTACTATTTCGTAAAGCACGAAGAGTTTTATTACGACGGGTATTTCTAATTTTGAGAAGTTGTTATGAGCAGTAGTATCCATAAGAGGTATGATGAATTATTTAGCCTTGATAATATGTTTTCTGCATGGAATATTTTTAGGCGGGGAAAGACAAGAAAAAAAGATGTAATGGATTTTGAAATGCATTTGGAAGATAATATCTTTTTGTTGTATGAGGAGGTAAACAATGATATGTATCACCACTTACCCTATACGTATTTTGAGATTTTTGATAATAAAAAACGGGATATTTATAGAGCTGAGGTAAGAGATAGAATAATACATCAGATTATCTATGATTATCTCCTGTATTGTTTTGAGCCCGCTTTTATATCAGACTCATATGCTTCGAGAATGAACAAGGGGCAGTATAAAGCCCTCAATACCTTTCGCTATTTTATAAAACTTGCTTCAAGCGCACACAAAGGATGTTACGTCTTAAAATGTGATGTAAGAAAATATTTTGATACGGTGGACCAGAGTGTTTTGTTCAACATAATAAAAGAAAAAGTAACGTGTGAAAAAATTTTGAAAATAATAAAAGAGGTTCTATCGAGTTATCATTCATTCACATCACCTCAAAAAGGCATACCTTTGGGCAATATTACGAGCCAAGTATTTGCCAATATCTATCTTAATACGCTTGATTACTATGTTAAAAAAGAATTGAAATGTAGATTTTATGTAAGATACAACGATGATTTTGTAATCATTTTTGAGAACAGCAAACATATCATTACAACGCGAGATAACATCATATGTTTTGTGAAAAATAAATTGTTGTTAGATATACCCATCGAAAAAACAAGTATAAGGAAAATTAGTTGGGGGGTTGATTTCCTCGGGTTTGTGGTGTTACCTCACGCCATACTCCTTCGAGATAAGACAAAAAACAAAATATATGCACACATAAATAGGAGGAATATGCATTCTTACCTTTCTCTTTTAAAACATTGCAATGCCTATAACTTAAAGACCAAGATTTTGGCAATGGAAAAGATATATAAAATCTGATAGGGTACTGATATGGAAGGTACACCTATCTTAGAAGTGAAAAAGGATAAAAAAGGGGATGAAATGATAACAGCGGGAGACCATGCTGAAGCTTTTGCATTTGTTAAGGAGCATCGTGATTTTTTTGAGCACCATGCAAGGGGTACCATAAAAATAGAGCCAGCGCCTGCGGGTCTTGCGACATTTGCATTTGATTTGAAAAATAATACTATTTATATCAACTCAATGTTTTATGAGAAACTTGGTCTTTCTAAGGAAAAAACCATTTTTGCCACACTGCATGAGATAGAACACTTTCTCGAGAAAATTGCTATGCTCGCGGAAGAGGGGGGTGGGAAAAACTTTGAAAGGTATGTAAAGAAGATGGAAACCTCAAAAGCTTTTAGCTTGATGGATAACTGTGTGGCAGATATTCGTGAAAACAGGACTGTCGTTTCTAAAACGAACAAAGGGATGAAGCATCTAGAAGAAACTATCTATAAAGAAGTGTTATTTCCAGAAACGGATCTTACCAAACTTCCACGCCACATACAGTTTTGCCAAGCCATCTTGCGTGAGGCGAGGGTGGAGAGTGAACGATGTGATGTTTCATCCGACGTGCGGCAGAAAATGGATGAACTTAGGGATGTAAGGGGGCTTATGGACGTAATGACGAATCCGGAGACGCCCATGTCGGTGCGTTTAAAATTACAAGACAAGTATGTCTGGCCAAGAGTAGAAGCTCTTTTAGAACGTGATAAGGAGGATAAAAAGAAAGAAGAAGCACAAGACAAAAATGAGGAGACTGATTCGGACACAGAAGAAGGCGACGGAGATAAGGAGGGTATGTCGGATAAAAATAGTGATAACAATAAACAAGGCGAACAAAAAGGAAAACCAAAGAAGGACGAGGCGGGGGAGGGTGATCCAAATGAAATGTTTGCTGATGAATACGCGGAGGCAGAAAAAAAAGTCCCCAATGCTATGCCGATCGAAGATGTTAAAAAAGCCTTCAAAGAATGGAAGGAAGAAAAAAATAAAAATAGCCCAGACACAATAGACCAAGAATATGCAGAAAAATTAGGGGTTGAGAAAAAAGATTTGCAGGAATATAGGAGAATCGTCGAGGCATTAGAGAAAATAGTACACCCAGAAACAAGTGTGGGAGTAATGGAGGAGCTAAGGAACCTTTTCTTAAGAATTATTGCAAAAAGGATTAAAGAGGGGTTTGTTCCAAAATACCCAGTAGAAGAAGGCGATGAGTTGTTTGATCCAGCACAACTTGTCTCTGATGTGAAGGCTGGTAATTTAAATCCAAAGGTGTGGGAAGATACAGAGATTAAAGAGAAGAAAGGAGATCGATTTGGTGAAGTAGAGATAACCCTTATATGTGACAGATCAAGCTCTATGGTTGATGGGGATGGCCAAAAAGCCGTTGAGCAAAGAAATGCCGCAGTATTGGTGATGGAGGTGTTAAAAGATTTTGCGGAACTGTGCGACGAAGAGAAAAGAAACGTAGATACGCCCCTTGAAGTAAAATCAGAGATATATAGTTTTGCAAGCAGCGAGGAGGACAGAACACCCCTTAAAAAAATGGGAAAGGAGTTGGGTGAAGCCGAGAGGATACAGGTTTTGAAAAAGCTTTTTGATTTACCTGGCTCCACAACGGATTTTAATTGTTTAGAAGCTATCTATGAGGGATTAGATGATGAAATAAAGCAAAAAATTGCAAGAGGAGAGCTTAAAAAAATAGTTTTTGTATTTACTGATGGTGGGAGCGATAGTGCCCCGCGAGTGCAAAACACGTTAAAGAAGTTGAGAGATGCTGGTGTTGTCGTCATTGGTATTGGACTCACCGAAGCGGGTCGACCCGTCATGGCTACCTATGCTCCAGATGCGCAGGTGGTGAATACCGTAAGTGATTTGCCTGTTGTGTTGGGTGAACTTTTAAAAGATCATCTTAAAAATATTTAGTATAATTAGTGCCTGAGCTTGTCGAAGGCCTACCCTATAGCACTACTTAACACATGAAAAACCCATTCAACTTCAACAAACTAAAAACTCCTCTGAACATCTCAGAAAAAGAAAAAATGTCGGAAAAGACTCAGGAAGAATTACGCACATCTCTAGAAAAGCGTCTTTTAGATATGAAAGGAACGGTACAAGAGGCGATGGAGGAGTATAAACAAGCTCTAAAAGACGAATTGTTCGAAGATAAAGAAAGCGAAGCGGAAGGTGAAGGGGATAAGAGGAAGAATACAATGCAAGCCAAGATAACTGTTCTTTTTGACAGAGCCGAGAAGATGAAAGCACGGCTGGACAGCAAAGAAAAATTATCCAACATCATAGAATCACTATCTGTAACGTATACGCACCCAGATGGTAAAGTTGAACATATTTCCTTTTCTCTGGAAGAAAAACTCGAGGAATATATCGCCTTCTACGAAAAGACAAGGATGGGCGTGCCTTCAGATTTTGAAGACAAGATCGAAGAAATTTGGGAGAACAACAATGACGAAATACAAAAATCAATCGAACAACACGGTTTCAACAACATGCTTATCATCCCTGGAAACACCCCCCTTGAAGAACTGAATACTTACATGACCGAAGGGTACAATGCTACCTATCAAAGTTCAAATTTCACATCTGGCGGCTCTTTCGCAGGCGCGAAAAGCAACAATGTAGACAAACCCCGTATTGTCCTGGTACACAAGACTCAAAATTTAGAAGATCGTCCCGAACTCGCAGAAACCTTAAACATCAAAGGTCAAGATGTAAATCAAGATAAAACCCTCACCCTAGAAGATTATCTTATCTTCCAGAGAAAATATTTCGAAGAAACAGGAAAACACTTAGACGAAAAAGGTTGGACGTGGCTTGCCACGAAGTCCGCGTCTCGTCTCGTGGATGCCGGCTGGAATCCGAGCGATGGTCAGCTGAGTGTGCTTGCGAGTGGTCTCGACGATCAGGATCCGAATCGTGGGGCTCGCCCCTCCCGCAGTTTTTTTTAAAGTACCTTGTAGCTTGAGTTTTGGTTCTTTTTTTCGTTTTTTATCTTCGGTTCGTGGCCCTATTCGGAAATATGATATTCCCTGAGCGAAGTCGAAGGGTTTCTTATAAAAAAGTAGGCCTTTCCTTCGACAAGCTTAGGATAAACTAGTTCAGGCACTATCAATGAGTATGGTATTTCTTTTTGGTTTACGATACGTTACTTATTTCGTTAGGGTATAGTATTGTTTATTCGTCAAGTTCACTATTTATGTGAAAGAGGTACACTGGGGCTAGTTACTTTGAAAAAAGAAAAAGGAGAGTGATTATCTTGGAAAAGAAGAAAAAGAAGATTGTCCCGAATAAGGTTCCATTGAGGAAGCAGGCGCAAGAACATGTTGATACCGTTCGCGAATGGAAATTTGCTGCCATTTCACAGCTTAACTTTCCTGAACTTAGTCGTGATTATTTGCCACCCTTGCTTAAGGAAGTCGTTGTTGAGAGAAAGGTGCAATCAGTAATTATTGCCGGTGGTATTCTTTCTGGTAGATTTTTAGAAAATCTTTTGAAGAGTGAAATTGCAGAAAATGGAGTTAAAGGAAATGAAGAGAAAGTAGAGTATCGTGCAGAATTTGTTGACTATTGGGCGAGACAGTTGAGTGCCTTTTTGCCTGTTCTTGGCGATGGTGTAAATTATCATGTTATTTCTTCTCCGACGATTGCTTACGATGCTACGAACGAAAAAGGTATCGGAAGACAAATCCTTTTGCGTTTGTTTGAGATAAGAAATGAAAAGGAAAAGGATATTCGATTGTATCTTGATGATGCGGAGCCACGCGTACCGATTCAGTGGCCAAAGCCTACGGAAATTCGTGTTCTTGTACCTCAGCATAAGCCCTGGTATTCAAAGCTTGTCTCGAACCTCCTTCAGCGTCTTGTAAATCCTTTCGTGGCACGGACATTTTCTGACAGGCCTGCATTGATTTTGACAGGATGCACAGGGTCGGGCGTTAATATTCCTGCCTATAAAGGTATTCCCGCACTTTCGGTTCCCGCATTTTATAAGATTAATAAGGTTCGCTCAACAGAGAGTATGGTTGGTTGCATTGTCGTAACGATGCGTCAAAAGAAGGGGCGTACTACCTATAGTGTATGTACCGATGATTTTCGTCCTTTTGTGGCTGCTGAACGTCAATCGCTTATTCCAGAAGACATGTCTCCTGAAAAAAAGCGTGTGTTGTGGCATTTGAGTCAGAATAGTCAGGGGTTTGATACCCTTCATAGTCGTTTGTATGGATTTCGAGCAGATACAAAAACGCCAGAAAAGATTGCAGAAGAGAAGGATCAGCTTAAGAAACATCTCGATGTACTTATCGCGCGAAATTTCGTGGTGTTTAAGCCGGAAATTAATCGCTACGAGCTTTCTAAAAATCTTGCTTATGAGGTAAAGGGTAATCTTGCGGCTTCATTGGAACGCGCTAAGCGTATTCGTGTAGTAGCTTACGCTTGTCTCCATGTAGGAGCGCTTAAGACGTTGTATGCGACATTTGAGCACGATATGCCGATTGTTGCAGAGGATGCAGATGCGTTGATTGATTGTGGTGATACTATCCAGGGTCTTGCCCATAATTTTGAATACAATGGCGAGCTTGTACCCACCCTTAATACATATGATAAGCAAAGTCTTAAGGCGGCGCAGATTCATGCAAACGTACTCTTGCAGATTTTTGATAGAAGGTTCGCGAAGTACACGCTTGGGAACAATAATCTTGAGGAACATGTTGAGAAGTGTTTGATCAAGTTTATCTATTGCCTTGGTAATCATGATATGTGGCCACATTATAGTAAGTTAGGTTTGCCACTTTGGGATTTTCATCGAGAGATCGTCTCTCTTCTCATTGCGGGTGTTATGAAGCGTGTTCCGACAATGTCATATGAAGCGTTGAGTCGTATTGTTAATGAAAAAATTGTGCGCGTTGGAGAAAAGGAACTTATTGAGATCAATGGTATCGGTGTTGGTGTCACGCATCCTCATAAGGGTGGTGCAGAAACAAAGAGTGCACGTATTCAACAGGTTATTGAAAGCCATGTGGCGAGAAAGCATCCGCTTAAGGTTGTCCTTGAACTCGTTGGAAATTTTCATACTGCTGCAGCAATTCACTGCACGTTGTTGAACAAGACCTATGTCGGTATTATGCTTGGTGCTATGCTTTCTGATACACAGTTTGAACATAAGATTAACAAGGTTGTTGATCATGGTCCTGTGGTTGTAACAGTATGGGTGGATCCACGAACGGGCCATTTGTTGCGTGATGAGGTTGAGTTTTTCGATGATATGGTTCATCCTGTTGACCGAAGGGTTATTGAAGCTGACAAGCTTACTGAGTCAATCGTTATTGACATTGCAAAACGTCTTGCTAAGTTCGGTGACCTCCCCCTTAGATAATATATATGCCCGCCCTCGTGCGGGTTTTCTTTTTGCCCTTGATATTAATTATATTTCATGTTACATTAATGTCGCACCGGTCGCCCTAAATTTCGCCCTGAAATGCAACATGCAACCGTCGTGGTTGTTTTTTGTTTTATGATACCATGCGCGTATGCGACCTC
>CAYIOQ010000045.1:0-6467 GCA_964365055.1 uncultured Candidatus Saccharibacteria bacterium
AATATATGTTTTCAGACGTATTAAGAAATTTAAAAACCTTGCAATAAGCAAGGTCCCAATTCTATATACTTTCTACCCGAATCTATGTCTATCCGAATCTATGTCTATCTTCACACCTACGATACCAAGCAGCTGCTAGGTCCGCATCACTAAAATGCTCAACAGCAGCGATAACGCGACTGTCATAAGCATAATACTCACGATACTGAGCAGCTGCTGCGGCGTCCTCATTACGACGGCGAACCTCTTCAGCAACGGCAAGGCGATCACGACAAGCATGATAAGCAGCAACAGCCTCGTCATCGCTCATGGCAGCAGCTGAAGCATCGGCATAATTATGACGATAAAAATCGGCCAATACCCTCTTACGAACCTCGGCACCGGCACGAGCCTGAACGTCACAATGATAAGCCTCATCAGCAGCAAATTCAGCATCACTATGTCTCCAAAAAGCCTCTTCGGCCTCACAACGAGCATTATACCAAATCGTAGAAGGCCTCCTATTATGATAAGCGTTATCCCAAGCCGTCCTTGCAGCAAAAATATCATAACCATAATACTCTATAATGTCCTTATAATAGCTATAATAGCTACCGCTACCGTCACCGCCCATTTTCTTCTCCTCCTTGTCAAGGGTCTAGCCCACAAAAAATAATAAAACAAAGAAATAAAAAACGCAAGAGGTCGTATAAAAAATCCCGACATATTTTGCCGGGACAATCTCCACGCTATAATACTCTATGTTTCTACGACTGAAGGAACAGCCTCAAATTTTCCTTGAGGAACGATGTTTCGTGCTTCAATCTGTGCAATCAGATCTGCTCCTCCAGGAACAAGATTGCGTTGCTTAATTTCACGGATAATCTCCTCTGCATTTGCAGGCAACAGTCTTCGTGAAGAGGATTCCGAAATAGCAAGAAGTGTCATAAAATCAATATCCGCCTGACTTGCAGATGCAATGAAATCTTCGATTGCCTCACGGAGTGCAATATCGTCAACTTTTTCCTTGTCCATCTCCCCCGCAAATCGAAATGATTTGAGTGCAATGGCTTCAATGTCAGCACCCGAAAGCCCCTTAGTCATTTGAGCAAACAAGGCAAAATCATTAATAGTTGTCGGTATTTTGTAACGTCTAAACATTACCCCAAAAATTGCCCCACGTTCCTCCTCTGTGGGCATAAGAATAGCAATGCGATCATCGCTACGACCACTCCGCTTCATGGCAGCATCCATACGGTCTGGACGATTAGTACAGTTCACCATGACAATGCGCCCACGAATACGCGGATCAGAAAGAAAACGCATCCATGCTTGCATAATACGTTCGGAGACACCAGAATCACCCTTTGGAGCATCGCGATTTGCCTCTCCCAAATCAGCTTCATCGTTCATAACAATCACCGGAGCCAATGCCCAAAGCCCTTGAACCTGGCGCTCAGTACGCTCTTCAGATTGACCAACCCACATAGAACGTGCATTCTTCATTTTCACGAAATTAAATCCAGCACCCTTTGCCAAAGCTTCGACAAGTGCCGTCTTCCCCGTTCCGGGTGGCCCCATGATAGTAATGCCTTGTGGAATAAGACGGGTTTCACCCTTACGAATAGCCTCTAAAACCGATGCAAAAAAAGCTTTTGGCTTAGCAAGCCCACCAATCTCTTCAAGATTCCATTGCGGATCAGCAACCTCCATAACATCACCATATTCAGCATTCAGCATTTCTTTCTTTTTTTCTTTAACCAACGAAAGATCAATAGGACGTCCTGCTTGATTTGCAAAACGAAAAATCTCTAAAATCTGCCGCAGGCTCATCCCCTGTGTCGCATTAACGAATACATTGATATCAAAATCATCTGGGACTTCGAAATGTGAAGGAAATTTTTTCAATTGTTCTTGAAGTAGTCCAATTTCACTAGTCGTTGTATCTGTCGATGCTCCTCTTGCACGTGTCCTCTTTTTTTCCAAAGCCGAGATCTGACTCTCAATTTCTTGCTGTTCCGGTACCCCTTTCGTCAAACGTTCCACATAACACATGCGTTCCTCAGATGAAGGTTTAGGAATAAACACCGTCGCAATACGACTCGATGTTTGACGAAGTTCTCCGGAAATTTTCACCGCCAGATCCGTCAAAAGAAGCACAATATTACTCCGCTTTTTTACTCGCGCATCTTGTGCCCAAGCGCGTAACCGTGCAATGTGTATACGTTCATTCAGTAAAATCCCAGTATTCGTCGATTCGGGCGCAATAAAATGTGCCGAGTCGATGATAAGAGCGACGCTATCCATTTTTTGTAACACCTTTTCAATAAGCGGAAGACAAAGTTCTGGTTCACGGGGCAATTGACGCTTTGCGGCAAGATCTGCTTTTGCTGCTGCCACAGGATCTTTTGGCGCCTCTTCACCACTCCCAAGGTCTGCGCTTTTTCGAAATTCTTTTTCCATCTCGGGTCGCAAAAAACGCATACCAGTGGCAATGTTATAGAAGATTACCATTTCACGCTCATCGAACACACGGGCAAAAAGTTCTTGTAACGGAATATAGGGGTATTTTGGTTCTACTTCCCCATTTGGATTTGGTACGAGACACGTTACGTCTCCGTGTAAAATAAATACAGAAGAAATGCCTGCTCGAAAACTACTTACCACACCCTCTGTAAACCACTCCGGCAAAATAGGTAAGCTATTCTTGGTCGTTGCCATAACCATCTCCTCCTTTCGAATCTTCATGGATGCTCACCATGAGTGTGCCTATGGCCAGCAATCAAGCGTCCTTCGTTGGGAAATGGATCGCCCTCAGAAATTTCATTACCTTGTAGGGCAATCTTGACTCCGAGACGATCTGCTAGGGCGAGAAATTTCGCTGTTTCGAGAGTCAACGCCTTACGTGTTTTGAAGTGTTCAAAAACAAGTGTGGAAACATTACCTCGACGAGTAACCTTAATATAGTTACACGGATGCACACCACCCTCTTCTTCGGCTTCCAATACAAGCTCCTCTCCATTTTTGATAATGCGCACTGAGTAGCTGAGAAGCTCTGCGACGATACCGAGGATTTCAAATTGCCAATCATTAGAAACGACGGCAACCCGATCACGCAGTATCCGTTTTTCACGATCAGTGACAAAACTTCCTTTTGCCTCCAACATGCCCTTCTTATCCACTGCGAAATCAATACCCTTAGTATTTGTCTTTGCAAGTACTCGTCGTAGTGCCTCTTCAAGAAGGGGTTTTGTGTTCAATTCACTCGCCCACTCTAAAAATTCAGGATCTTCCTCACCAAGCTTCGTAAGAAGGTCAGCATCAATGGTGGGTGCTTCAAACTTTGATGTAAATACCTGTGGCTGTGGCTCAGGAATTTCAATTTTGGCATAACTCTTATACCCAATATTACACGGCATATCTATTACCTCCTTTTTCAAGGTACTTTTCCCAATAGATGTAATACCATAATAAAAAAAGGGTGTCAAAAAATGTACAGTGAGAAGATTGTTTATACATACTATTGTTTTTATTGCACCACTTGGTGTACTCTATGAGGAGCATCTTGATATAGGGAAGAGAAAGACAATGATGCATACCCTCGAGGAGTATGAAAAAAATTTCCCTGGCTGCTCTCTCACTCTCATCCGTACATTTGAGGTCGGCAAAAGTGGGCACAAAGTGTATAGGGTGAGTGTTCGAAATGAGTTATCCGAAATTTCCGAAGAACATAACCTTTGTGAATGTGACCTCGATTATGAGACGAATGAAAAGGGATGGGAAATCCACAAACGAGACAGCCATAAATGCAAAGCACAAAAAACTGTTTTTGGGCTTGTGCAGAAAGACGCGAAAAAGAAATGTGGTGCCCACTGGAATTCCCTTGGCCACAAAGAAGCGATTATGGATATTTTCGCTCGCGTCAAAAGTGGAGAATGGCTCGGTCAACGCTACTCAAAAATGATCTATGCGCAAGAGGTCGCTGAATTGCTTGGCATAAAAGGCCCTGAGATTTGGGGATATTGTGACGCGCTTTACGCCGAAGAGCGACTGGAGTTGAATGGCGCCATTCTCGCCGACTACGAAAAGCGGTTCCGTTTCCCTCGTGAAATACAGCAACTCCTTGCAATGCTTGTCGAAGAGCCTCTCGGTTGGCCGAATGGAGATGCAGGTGATGGGTTCCTTTATGAACTCGAACATGCTATTCAAAAACACGCCAATTACGAATCTGGAAAGGGTGCCTTTGGGGAAGAAAATTTTCCACATATTGCACCACACCACCTCCTAACATTTGGTATGCTCTGGATTGAGCTTGCGCTTTCCAGGGCAACCACTGATGACAGTGCTGCACGCGACCTTTGGTATCTTGATAAAGAACATGCAACACACCTGAAGAACCTCCAGAAAAAAATGACGGCACTTTTAAAAACAGAGCGGTTTCAAGCAATACAAAAAGAACTGAAGACGCGTTTCAACGCGCTTACTAAACCCTCCAAAGAGCTCTCCGCAGAAGAACTAGACGCACTGAAGGGTGCTGGTCTACCAGACAAAGAATAAACAAACCCCCGCATACATATATGCGGGGGATATTTTTATTACTCACGGGGTGGTGGTGGCAAAACCTGGATTGATTGAGCGTTTACACTTCCGTCTTGATTTACAGAACCCGTTGTTGAAATTTGTGTTCCTGTTTCGATGTCTTTGAGCGAGCCGTCAATATTCTTTATCACTTTTGCGCTTTCTGTAAAAAATACTATTTTTGATCCCCCATCACGAAGTTTGAGTGTTATACTTTTATCGTCTTTTGAGATTACCTCTCCGATAGCAAACCCACCCCCGCGTCCCATACCCTTTTGGCCACCACCCATCTGTCCAAATGTTCCTCGACCTCCTCCAGAGACAGATTTACCCTCACCATATTTCATACCTCCATAAAATGCGCCTCCTCCAACGAGAAGGACCGCAACCACCGCTATAATATTTTTATTCATATATTTAAATTATTAATTACTTTTAACATAGCAGACGACGTCACGCCTCCCTCGAACTATTCCGCAGGCGCGAAGCAGGGTGTTGTCAACCCCGAATGATAATGAGTTGGGTTGACGACGAAGCGCCTGCGGATGAGTGAGGATACCGCTGGGTATCCGAACGTGTGAGAAGGAGATGTGATTTCGTCTGCACTCTCCCTATTCGTAACGAAGTGCCTCTATGGGATTCAGCATTGCAGCCCGTCTTGCTGGATAATAGCCAAAAATAATTCCAATTGCCGCAGAAACACCAAAGGCAAGAAGTACAGAAAGCAATGACACCTTCGCCTGAAGAATACCAAAATAACTGACAGCAAAAGACACACCACATCCAAGAACAACACCGATAAAACCTCCAATAAAGGTAAGCATAACCGCCTCGCTTAGAAATTGTAAGTTGATATCATGCCGTTTTGCTCCAATCGCCTTTCGAAGCCCTATTTCACGCGTGCGTTCGGTAACAGTGGTAAGCATCATATTCATAATTCCGATGCCCCCTACTAAAAGTGAAATACCCGCAACCGCAGCAAGAAAAAGAGTAAACGTATCTGTTACCTTTGTAAGCGTCCCCAAAATATCCGCCTGAGAGACGATAGAAAAATCAGGACTCTGTGGATCAACACGATGTCTTTCGGCAAGGGTGAGAGTAGCCTCTTCTTGGACTTGCGACATAAGATCCTTATTCTGAACACTGATGGCGATTGTGGAAAGAAAATCATTTCCAGCAAGAATTTTTTGCATTGTCGAAAGAGGTACTATTACGGTGTCATCGGGATTAAAAAACCCTGCACTTCCTTTTGCCTCTAAAACACCGATAACTTTAAAGTTTGCTTTGTTAATACGTATCGTTCCTCCCACCGGCTCTACCTCTCCAAAAAGATCAGTAGCAACCGTAGGGCCCAATACCGCAACCCTCCCCATGCTTCGCATTTGTGCATCCGTTATAAAAGATCCATTTGCTACTGAAATATTACGAACTTGTGCATACTCAGGCAACCCACCGATAACTGTTGAATTTGTATTAGTGCCCAAGAGAGAGGTGATCTGAAAACGCCTCTGAAGTTCAGGTGAAACATGTGCTACACCAGAAATTTGCCGTACAGCATCAGCATCTCCATTTTTAAGAGACTCGCCCGAACCACGACCAGAAGAAACAACACCTCTTCCTGGTTGAAGCGCACCGGGATACACAGTAAGAAGATTTGAACCAAGCCCCTCGATACTCGACGTAATCTGACTACTTGCCCCTTGACCAATAGACACCATGGAGAAAAATGCCGTGTCTCGTCGAAACTATACATGTTCGTATACGCCTTAATGAACACCTCCTGCACAAGATCTTTTATGTCATTATTGTGAGAGAGAAACTTTCGTGCGTAGCGAGTTATTTTTTGTTCGTAACGATCAATTAAAACCCCAAACAACTCTTTGTTTCCTTGCCGAACACGAACTGCAATC
>CAYIOQ010000046.1:0-5287 GCA_964365055.1 uncultured Candidatus Saccharibacteria bacterium
CTAGTGGCTATACCCTCGTTTTTACTGTTCCGTCGAACTTGCTGTTTCCAAAACAACCTCGGGAGAAGATGACGCCTCACTAGAAACCGCTGGAGAAGAACTTGCAACATTCTCTACGGAAACTAAGCTTTCGCCAGAAGTTACGACAGGCACAACATTTGGCTCCGAGGTATCGCACGCGCCCTTTTCGCTCGTGACAGCACCACTTTGAACCGTCATACAATAATACTCGCCTGTCACCTTATCTTTTATCGTAATCCCATTCTCAACCGTAAGATGTTTCACTCCAAGAAATGTCGTTTCTATAGTATCAAAAATCCACGTACCCGCTGTTTTTATAATCCCAGTAAGTGCGGAAAGGGCTTGTTTTACAGATGAGACAAAATCTGCCCCAGCGCTATCACCCGAAGAAGAAACACCGTTAAATGCGTCATCCGCAAGATGATAACCAAGATTTACGAATACAAGAACAGACTTCATATCTTTTGCTTCGATATAATCTTCAAGAGCATATCCAACAATCTTTCCTGTCTTTGTCGCCTTCATGCCGACACCAGGAACATTACTTGAAGTAATAGGATCGCCCACATAGATCGGTCCATTTTCCAAAGAAATGCGTACAAGAACGCGACCAGAAAGCGCGACAGGGACACCTTTTTCCAGATCGCCCGCGAGAATGATACCAGGCTTTTCAGATATGACACCTAACATTTTTTTATCATATGCAACTCCCGACTTATCAACCCCAAGCGTTTTACCCGAAAGACTTACAATATCACCGGCTTGCAGTGTATCACTCATACCAATATAGTTTTCAGCAAAGTCAGCGGGGGTGCCGATCGTCGTAGAACCATCAGTAAAGATATCGCCATCAGAATCAATACGAAATTTAACATTATTCGCTCCGCCAGCATCGGTCAAAACTCGGAATACATCTAAGTTACTCGTACTCGTAGCATTGTAAACATCTAGACGAGAGCTCGGAGTCGATGTTCCTATGCCAACGTTGCCATCATTCCTGACAAATAAAAGTGAGGTTGCGCTGGCATTTACGATGTTTAAAGCTGAGTTGCTAGAGGTATTGTCGGAACCTTGTACCGAAAGCCTTGAGGCTGGGGTACTCGTACCAACCCCAAGCCTACTATTTATATCATCATATGCAGAATTTGCCCCAAAAAAGATCTTTCCTTTCGTCGATGTAGCGGTTGACTGAAGAACAAGGTTTTCCCCCGCCGCATTTCCTCCGCTCAAGGTTTGCCCACCCGCACGCCCAGCAAGAAGCGCAAACTCCGTTTCGCTCTTCCCCCCAACCTTGTTTGCGTTAAAAGCAAAAACAGAAGCTGTTATTCGCTTACGAGGTGTCATTTCAGAATCCGACCCCACCTGAACACCCAAATAAAGTGGATCCTGATTAAAATCTACTGCGCTCAACGCCACGCTACTTTCGATAAGAGTTCCACTCCCAATAAGAGCACTAAAAAGACCGTTAGCAGTAGTAACACTTTGTTGTTCTGCATAAAGCGCGGTACCACCGCTTGAAACCGCATAGATACGGAACTTTATAGTATAAGCCGCATCAGCTATTGCGACATTACTAGTATCGGTAAGTTTTGCCTGATATGAAATAAGCGAAGTGATGGTTGCATGCGTGGTGAGAGGAATAAAAACAAATGAAAAAACAACCCACCAGAAAATGAAAAAACGTAAAAAAAATCGTCCCAATTTCCGCATAATAAACCCCACGTAATAATACTAGAAAGACTAGTATTATTATAACAAAAAGTACTATCTGAAACATCTATGTTATCCACAGACGACGCATTTTTGCTACAAAAAATATAAGCAGGAAAACAACAAACAACGCTCGTAAGGGAAGAACGGCAAAAAACCTTGTTTGTTGTTTCTCTTCCTGAAGTATAAGTACAACTTTATATACACCCCACCCCGAAACCTGAGAAGAAAGCTGTATGTGCTTCTCCTCACCAGGTAAAAGATAAAAAGGAGAAACACGTGATAATTCCGTCTGTCCCCACAATATCGTTTTTACAAGAATAACCCCTTCTTGTTTCATGACCGCATTACCGGAATTTTTATACCTAAGTAAAAATGGTATCGTAGTATTCTCTCTCAACCACGGCGCTTTAAATGCAACGAGACTCCCAACCGGACGCAACGTGTGCTGTGTATCTATGCGCACAAAAACACGAGACACGACACGATGAACAAGACGCACCGCACCCATGCCACGCACCGTCCCGCTTACTACAATATTTGCATAATACATCCCATCGAATGTAGAAGCTGGTGCCTTAATCGAAGTAGCAAAAGTAATTTTTTCGTTTGGACGTAAATGAAATACAGGCACCTCAAAAGATACCCATTGATGCGCAGACGCAACACCCCCCTCCACAGGTTCACTCGTAATTTCAAAGTCCACGACACTGCTACTATGGTTGATGACAGAAATCGAACTCGTAGTTATTTTTGTTTCAGTAAGATCGGCGTCGATGTAAACAGGCGAAACAATGAAATCATTCCCCCCAGAGAGCGGAAGATGCACAATCTCAAAAGCAAATACATTGTTAACATTATACGTAAACAAAAAAACAAAAAATAATAAAAGTGGTCTACCTAAATATTTCATAATTCTTTTCGTACAAGCTTCTGTTCATCTGGGTCTCCAAGCAAGAAGGCTTTTTCAAAATAAATACGGCTTTTTTCTTTTTCCCCCATTTGTTTATAAAGCAATCCCATAAGAAAATGGGCGTTAAATGAATTTGGCTCTTTCATAATGACCCTCTTTAAAAGCTCCTCCGTCGCATAAAAAAGCCTACCCTTTTTATATGCACGTTCAGCATTATAATATATCCTCGCAAGCTGGAGCATAATTTCTGAATTTTCTGGTGCATAACGAAACGCCTGTTCTCCTGCCTGTATCGCACTATCAATGTTTTCCTCACGCTCCTCCAAAAGCGCAAGACCCATATAAGCCTCTGCGTAATCTGGCTTTAATGCAAATATTTTTTCATACGATACACGCGCATTTTTTACATCGATGTCGTGAGAGATGGAAGAAGAAAGAAGCGCCCTGATGCGATAAAGATTCGCAAGTTTAATTAAAAACAAAGGATTATTAGGCTCAAATAAAAGCGCCTGCTTATATTGTAGTTCTGCGAGCATGTGAGGACCATTGACGAACGACCCAACCTCCTCATAAATACTTCCTAGCGTCATTTGCGCCAACCCGTCCTGCGGTACCATTTCGAGAACTCGGCGACTTGATTCTACGACAAGCGACACACCTTCTTGTAAACGTTTTATGTCTGGCGTGGACGCCAACGCCTCTTTGTGTACAAAAGAAAGATATACACGAGACAATGTCGCAACATACTCTACACGCCAAGGTGCTAAGGATATGGCGCGATTTAAATGGATAACGGCGGTTTCAGGAGAAGTTGTAAGTGCCCTCCTCGCATGCCACGTTCCAACAACCTCTCTCGTCCACAATACCCACAAGAATAAAATGGCGACACATACACCTAAAAAAAGAATGGACGAAAAATGCCTATGCCGAAACGAAAATTTAAATGGGATACGTACACACCCCACATGATTAGACAACCGAATCACAAAAGAGTATGCCAGTATCGCGCAAAAAAAACCCACAAGCGCCACCATCCCCGATACGCTGAAAAACAAAGAAAAGAAAAACAGCCCTAGTGTAGACAAAAAAAGTCCTACATATTCTAAGAAGTAACCTTCCGTGGACAGACGACGCAACCCACGAAAAAGCACAATAATGAAATAGAGAAATAATATTGTAAAAACAAGAAATCCCAACACACCCATATCGTTCAACACATCAAGCCACGCATTGTATGAACGCTCCGACACTCTATCCCATGTGGATTCAAGGTTCATCTGCGGAACACGAAAACGACCCGACGAATATGAAAATGTGCTAGGCCCAAACCCTAACCATCGGCGTTCGTGAAGCCCCTGAGAAATGATCGCGCGCGAAGAGGAGTAGCTTAAATGATCCGCGTCGCCTCTTAAAAATTCAGTACTCCACCCAGTAACAAGAACGAAAAACCCTAGAATTAAAGATGGAACAACCGTCCAAAAAAACTGTTTTTTCTCCAAACTATCTCGATGTTTTTGGAACACATAAGCAAATATCATCAACCCGACCAAATAAAAAAGAAGCATTGGTGGTATTGATGTAACAAGTACTCCGAGAGATGCAAAGGAAAAAAAGATAAATACGCTATATTTAACTACATTTCGTTCGCTGTTTGAATATATCCCCAACGAAAAAAAGGCAGTGAACAAAGCAATTAAAGAAAATACCTCTCGCGAAACAAGAGGGGGTGCATCGACAGACCAGAGAAAAAATGCAATATTATGCAACACCCAAGAGACGACAAGAACGCTCAAGGAAGCGCAAAGCACACGATAGTAGAAACGAATATCTTCCGCATACTTAATCGACGTGTGAAAAATAATATAAAAAATGAAAAGCGCAGCAAAACTCAAAAGGCCACCAGAAGGATCGCCAAAATATCCAAGCACGCTTCTTCGCACATCAACGCTTGTGTAGGTCGAAATAGCAACGCACAACAAAAAAGCAAGGATCAAAATATCAAAAATGGACCATCGTATTTCAAGAACACCATGGCGTAATCCACTCACCAACCACACAACAAGAATGGAGAGTGTAAGTCCATAGAACAAAAACCATCGATCAAAAATAAAAAAAGAAACTAAAAAAAACGTAATCCAAAAAAGAACACGGAGTATCGCATCAAGAGTGAATAAGCGTGACGCTATCATCTTATCCTCATTCTAAAAGAGCTGAACGTGAACGTCAAAGAAATCTACATAGGTTATCGTAATAAAAAAGAGAGAAGAGATGGCCATGATTGCACATGTGTGTAGGATGGGTCCTCCTTAAATACTCCTAGGTGATCAAAAAGAAATGAATGAGACACCTTCACCACCTGTAATACACCAAGCTCGTCATCAATATAATGTGTCACCCCAAGACGATGTGCGTGTTCATTTTTTTCTTTTGGCTCATTAACAAAATAGGCATTGTTTTCACTAAAAAAAGTAGGCCACAACCCATGTGTTTTCAGAAGTTCAATCGCCATTACAGGGTTCTTTCTTCTCGAAATCAAAAAAAAAGGAATTCCAGAAATCGTGATGTCGTGCAAGGCATCTCTTGCTCCTGGCATAAGAGATGAAAGCAGTCCAGTCACGGGATCGTCATAAAGTCTTTTTTTAA
>CAYIOQ010000046.1:5387-6467 GCA_964365055.1 uncultured Candidatus Saccharibacteria bacterium
GGCATAAGAGATGAAAGCAGTCCAGTCACGGGATCGTCATAAAGTCTTTTTTTAAGTACATCGAGTTGTTCTCGTGGAATAATCCCCCTAATTACTTCAGCCGGCGTCTCCTCCGGCTTCAAATCAAAACCAAAATCTCTCGCAAGACGCATCTTCATCTCTGTGTGATCAATAATCACCCCATCCATATCGAATCCAAATTGTTTTACTAAAATGTTGTCGGACATATTTAAAATAATACCCGGTGGTAGAAATTCGATTATTTTTTATAGATATTGAATATAGCCACATAACCAATACTGCTACACTAGCATACTTTAATTTATACCGTGCAAATTTTATTTACAAATCGAATTTTCACTACCGGGAATACCAAAGAAGCAAAAAACAACAACCCTGTCAATCTTGTTTTTAAAAATCAGCATGCTAAAAAACAAATAGCATCTTGAAACGAATAGGAGGACACGCACGTGAACGCAAAAAAACTTGAAGCCCAAGCGCAACAATTACTTGCCTATTTAAAATCAGATATCCGATATGACCAATCTCACCTCCCCCGCCCATTCTTTATTGAATTTACAGGAACACCCTCTGCAGGAAAAACTACAACAATTGTAGAGCTTGATAAATTTCTACGAAGACAAGGTTTCCGAGTATATCACCCACAAGAAGGTGCCGAGGTAATTCGTCATATTTCACGTTCAACACCGCTTTATAACATCAGGACAGGCATCTACGCCCTTTCGCTTCTCCTAGACCTTATGCAAGGAAACCAATATGACGTTGTAATTTTTGATCGATGCGTATTCGATGCTTACTGCTGGATGACCTATTGGAAAGAAAAAAATAAACTTACCGAAGAAGAGAAAAAAATACTTCAATCTTTTTTTCTTTCAGAGTTCTGGATGAAATCAATCGATGCAGCCTACTTTATGACGTGTACTCCATCTGCCGCAGAAGAACGAGAACTAAAAATTGCAGTAAGTGAAATTCTCGGCGAAACAACAAGTGCAGCATCCGTAACAACGGGCTAAAGGCAATTTTTAGGTGCTAAAAGTGGTAATATACCGTTATATTATC
>CAYIOQ010000047.1:0-6447 GCA_964365055.1 uncultured Candidatus Saccharibacteria bacterium
TTACAGCGAATGGAGCAAGTGGTGGTGCTGGTGGTGGTGGCGGGAGAATCGCGGTGTATTATACAGTTGGGCGTTTAAATGATACAAGTACTCGGGCTGTAAATGGTGGTTCTGGTGGTGTACCTGCTGGGGCTATGGGTACAATTATTTTTGGTGCGCAACCAGTACTCACCGCCCTCGATCCCGCTGACACAATCACCACTGGTTCCTCTGTCTTTTTCGGTATGACTGCAAACGATGGCGATCAGCGTACTATTACTCTTCGTCTTCAGTATGTAACGCGTGGTGATACAAATTGTTCTGCCGAAACATTCTCTTCTGGTGTTACTACACTCGATTCGGATACATCGACGGGTTGGAGCGGAACTGGTGGAAGCTATAGCACCACATCTGGCACCCAAGGTGTTTACCTCATTCGTACTGGTCTTTCAAACGCAAACTATTGTTGGCGCGCAGCAGCAAAGGCAAGCACAGGCGCATTTACTGACTATGGTTCTTTCTCAACGACACGTCTTTTTGTGGTGAATCCGTTCTCTCTCGCTCTCGGTGCGTTATTTAACACTCACAACGTATCATTCACCATTAGTCCGGCTTCCGCTCCTTCTGTCGTATCGGTGGGGGGAACAAGCTATGTACCTCCCGCGCAAACAACACAACAACAAGTGGTACCGACATCAACTTCCGAGATCGTTACTCCAGAACTTCCTCCCCAGCTTGCTTTTCTTCGCCCCCTTGTTCTTGGAAGTAAAGACGAGAAAGCTGTGCCTATGCTCAAGACTCTTTTGAAAGAATTAGGTTTCTATCAAGGCCCCATCTCTTCATTCTTTGGTTTTCAAACAGAAAAGGCGGTACAGGCATTTCAATGTGCGCAAAATATCATATGTGGGGGAAGTTCCCACGGAAAAGTTCTTAAAAACACACTCGCAAAACTTAATGTTCTTGCTCCAGAGACTCTCAATCTCGATTTGTTTAAAAATATACCAACAGCATTAAATGTAAAAAATATTGAAATCTCATCACAACGCGGTGTACTTATCCTTGAATGGGAAAATCCTCTACAATCGGAAATCAAAACAATAAAAGTGGTACGTAGCGAAACATTTTATCCTCTTACTCCACAGGAAGGCACAACGGTGTTTGAGGGAAAAGCAGAAAAGGCAACTGATGTCACCGCAGAACCGGGCAAGAAATATTATTACAGTATCTTCACGGTTGATACAAAAGGCAATGTTGCTTCTGGTGCAATTACAACCACCCCTTCCTCGTCTGTTTCTGTGACTTCTAATCCAATACACCAAGAGGTCGTTCAGCTTCGTTTTAAGGACGTAGTTATACCACCTATCAGTGTTACGCCCCTCACGTCTCCCTCTCTTGCGGTCGGTGTGCAGATGGGGGATCGTGAAGTGATACGCCCCATTCTTCCTATGATACCCATTGAGACAACTACCGATACGCCACTAACATTTTCTTTATCGCAGGATACGGGACAGAAAGTAGTACAATTTGCTACTTTAAATCTTGGCACCACATCGTATCTTCTTGCACCCACTGAAACAAAAGATGCTTTTAGAACACGCGTTACTGCACCAAAAGAAAAGGGGGTGTATGAGGCTACTGTCTCGGTTCTTTATGGAGATGGAACATCGGAGGAGATTAAAACGAGTATTCTTGTTGATCCTGCAGGGTATGTCTACACCAAACGAGGAGGTGAAGAATGGCGTGTTCCTAACGTACGTGTTTCGCTTTATGTTCAGGATGAATTTACAAAAGAATTTATTTTATGGAACGCAGTACCTTACGCACAAAAGAATCCCTACCTTACGACAGGCGATGGAGCATTTTCTTTCTTTGTACCTCCGGGAACGTACTACCTTACTGCTTCAAAATCAGGATACGAGGAGGTAAGGACAGATACGTTTAAGGTAGAGACACAATTGGTGACGAAGGTGATGGAGTTGAAGCCAGTAGGGTTCGAGGTCTTGATATATGATCGTGTGACTCTTTGGAAGTTGGCGGGACTTATTGTGCTTGTTATGGTGTGTGGAATAGTGTTAAGAAGAGCGAGGTATGTCCGTATTGTCTAACGAGCAAAAAAAAATTGTTATTGTGGGTGGTGGTTTCGGTGGCGTGGAGACTGCGCTTAGTTTGTTGCGAAAAAATTTGGTGAATGTAAAAATTACTCTTATTTCGAGTAACCCACATTTTGAATATACACCCGCGCTCTATCGTGTTGTTGCGGGCGTCTCTCCTCTTGAGGTATGTATTCCCCTCAAAGATATTTTTGAAGGAAAGAACATTGAAGTTGTGCGAGACACGATTGTTAATGTAGACACTCAAGGGAAAGCCATAAAAGGGGTTTCGGGGTCTGTATATACTTTTGATTATTGTGTCCTTGCCCTGGGAGGAGAGATTGCATATTTCGATATTCCTGGTCTTAAAGAATTTTCGTTTGGTTTTAAATCGATACATCAGGCGTTACGTCTCAAGCGTCATCTTCATGAAATTTTTGATAGCTGTAAGGAGGGTACTTCAGAAGAGAAGGTGTGTGCGTGTCACGTTCTTGTTGTGGGTGCCGGAGCAACTGGTGTTGAGCTTGCTGGAGAGCTTTCGGTGTATTTAAGACGACTTGCAAAACAACACAATTTTCCACCAGAGTTTGTTACCCTTGACCTCATTGAAGCTGCGCCACGTATTTTGCCAACTCTTAAGGAGGATATATCCAAGGAGGTTACCTATCGACTTCGAAATCTTGGGGTTAATATTTTTTTGAACAGGACGGTAGTAAAAGAAGAGGTAGAGACTGTTTTTCTTAAAGATATGCAGATGAATCCCGTTAGAAGCCCCGAGGGCTCGCAGGGTGCCTCTGCTTCTAACGGGATGAAGACAAAAACGCTTATTTGGGCAGCTGGGGTTAGGGCTCACCATTTATATAAAGAGACACAAGGATTGACGTGTGATGAAAAAGGAAGAGTGGTTGTTGATGAGTTTCTTCGTGCTGTACACGCTGAAAATATATATGTAATAGGGGATGGCGCTTCGACGCCGTATTCGGGAATGGCGCAAACAGCACTGCACGATGCCCGACTCGTTGTAAAAAATAGTATTGCAAACTTGCATGGAAGAAAGATGTTTGCATATAGGCCGATTGCCGCCTCTCAAATTATGCCCGTTGGTGA
This sequence comes from uncultured Candidatus Saccharibacteria bacterium, assembly GCA_964365055.1. Lineage (GTDB taxonomy): Bacteria > Patescibacteriota > Minisyncoccia > UBA6257 > JACRHW01 > JACRHW01. The sequence continues at coordinate 3,177 of CAYIOQ010000047.1, forward strand.
GGGCTGGGCCGCAGCACTTATTGGTCATTGGCGTTTTTATGGAAAAATTGCTTGGTGGTTACGCCGCATTGTTGATCTGCGTTATTTTCTTTCAATTCTTCCTTTACAAAAAGCACTTCTCGTTTTTAAAGAAGGAACTTCTCTGTGTGAATCCTGTGAAGTATGTTCAGAAAAAGAGTGATAGTGTATAATAATGGTATTAATAAAATAATAAATTAAGCATATGGCTAATCAGCAAATTCTTGATTATGTAAAACAGCAGTTGCAACAAGGTCTAAGGCGTGAGGATATTACAAATTCACTTATTGCATCAGGGTGGGTATTGCAAGACATCAACGAGGGATTTGAGATAGTTTTGGGTGGGAGTGCTCCTGTTCCGCAACCGCAGGTAGTTCCCGTAGTGAATCAGGGTGGATCGGAAGCACGTAGGTATACTACCCTCTTCAATTTTGCAGAGCTAAAGAAGTTTTGTATCTACACTTTTATTGGAGGAATCATCGCATCGGCTGCCCTCGCAGTAATAACAGTCTTGTCGGGAGTATCATTCGACAATGAGATTGTCGGGAAAGTCTTTTTGACTTTCGTTGTTGTTATGATCCACTCGCTTGTAAGTTTGGCGTTTATTTGGGATGACTCAAAGCGTCATACCTTTGATACTTTGCCGTTTTTTATTAATACTGTATTTTGTCTTGTTGTGGTGAGTTTTTTCGCTGTCATATTTAATGTCTGGGGAATAATTTCTGGAGAAACTCTTTTAAAAACATATTCAACTTTCTTTGTTATTGCATTTGCCGCATTACATGCGGGTGTCCTTTCCAAAGCTTCACACAAAGAAACATATTTAGATAACCTTATCTATGTAAACTACGGGTTTATTATTTTTGTAGTAGCAATGTTGTTGCCGGTAATTTATCTTCCTAATCCAGATGTTTTGGGCAATTTATACTTTAGATTTTTAGCGGCAGCTAGTATTATTGATGGTACATTGGGTGTGCTCGTGGTTATTTTTTACAAACTTTATATGCAGAAACATCCTGAATTAGTAGAACATGAACAAAAACGTACACGGGGACTAAGTATGTGGATTTGGCCTCTTATTATTTATTTTGCATTTCAGATAGTATCTTCAATCTTTTTCTTTGCCCCCTTTTGATTATTTGGATATACAACTAATAGAAAAGCCCTTGATGGGCTTTTCTATTTTATGGATGTAAATATACCCACTGGATTCTTACCGGAGTTTATCCTCGACCTGATCGGGGACGGGAATGACATAGAAAGGGAATAAGTTAGTTTGGGGTAGTATCTGTTTTCTAGATTCCCGCCTTCGCGGGAATGACAAAAAGATAAAAGAAAGAATAATTGTGGATGGTGTGGAATTAGCAGTCTTGACATTAGAGTGCTAATTGATAAAATGTGAGTAATGATTACAGAGCGACAGGGGCATATTTTGAAACTCGCGCTTGATACTTATCTGCACGACAATGGCACCATTACCTCGCAACGTCTTTTTGATGGGGGTTCTTTTGAGTTAAGTTCTGCAACGTTACGTAATGAGCTTGCGCGCCTTGATGAGCTTGGATATTTATACCAGTCACATACTTCTGGTGGGCGGTATCCAACAGATTTGGCTCTTCAATGGTTTATCGAAGAGTTTGTGTTGGACACCCTTGATCCAGATCGTTTTTCAGATTCTCTTGAGCATGAGTTTGTTTCCGCAAATCCGAACCAAAACTTCTTTTATAACTTTGCCCAGTTTGCGGCAGATACGTGTGATAGCTTTTGTAATGTGCACGTAGGTGAAGTAAGTTATCAGGCAGGACTTGATGATTTATTTTCTCATCTTGATACCGATTCCCCAGAAATTATGCGAACAATTGTGCGCGACATAGAGCGTCTTAATGAACGATTGCAAGAGTTTAATAACAAACATAGCAACAAAGAGTATCTCGAGATATTTATCGGAGAGAAAAGTCCTGTGACTGAAAGTAAAGAACTCGTGGTATTACTTCTTAAGATGCATAATGCCGACTTCGATGGTGTAACCGCGCTTATTGGTTCAAAACGTATGTCGTACAAAAGAAATATATCATTTTTAGAAGCGTCGAAACAATTTTTAGAAAAAATGTAATTATGGATCAAGATATTACACAAAACACAAACGAGGAAGAAAAAAAGGAGGGAGAAGGCGAGGGTGATATGGAAAAAATAAAACGTGAGAGAGAGGAGTATCTTACGGGGTGGCAGAGGGCGAGAGCTGATTATCTTAATTCCCAAAAGGAAGAAAGAGTGCGATTCGAAGAATTTAGGAAGATGGGATTAAGAGATTTTGTGATTGATCTGCTTGTTGTGCTCGATAGTTTTGATGCAGCACGACGATCGCTTAAGGACGAGGTACTTATAAAAGAGTTGGGAAGAGTTGAAGATCAGATGCGAGGAGTGTTGAAGCGATATGGGGTTGAGGAGGTTGCGATTGCGATGGATACTTTGCCGGATCCTTCACTTCATGAGGCGATTGAGGTGGTGGAAATGGAAAAACCAAGCGGAACCATTGTCGAGGTTATGCAAAAAGGGTATACACTTCACGGGAATGTGATTCGTACTACAAAAGTTAAGGTTGCAAAATAAAAATATTACTTAAAATACTATGGCAAAAATATTAGGCATTGATCTTGGTACAACAAACTCCGCAGTTGCGGTTATTGAGGCTGGTACGCCAAAGATTTTGGAAAATGCGGAGGGGAATAGAACCACACCGTCAGTTGTTTCTCTTTCAAAGTCAGGAGAGCGTGTAGTGGGTCTTCTTGCAAAAAGGCAGGCGGTGACAAATCCAAAAAATACTATTTATTCAGTGAAGCGTTTGATTGGAAGAAAATTCACCGACGATGAGGTGCAACGTGACAAAAAGTGGCTTTCCTATGATTTGAGAGAGGCGGCAAATGGTGGGGTAGAAATCAAAATGGGAGATACGTGGCATAGGCCTGAGGAGATTTCTGCAATGGTGCTTCAAAAACTTAAAGCAGATGCAGAGGCAAAAATAGGAGAGACAATTACCGAGGTAATCATTACGGTTCCCGCCTATTTTGGCGACGCAGAACGTCAAGCAACAAAAAATGCAGGTGAAATTGCGGGACTTAACGTGAAGAGAATATTAAATGAGCCAACGGCCGCTGCTCTCGCATATGGATTGAATAAAAAGAAAGATGAGAAAATTGTTGTATACGATTTCGGTGGAGGGACGTTTGATGTATCTGTGCTTGAGATAGGAGAT
>CAYIOQ010000048.1:0-4508 GCA_964365055.1 uncultured Candidatus Saccharibacteria bacterium
GCACGGAGCTTATAAAAACAAGTTCGGAACTTTGTAATAATGTGCGCGCCTATAGCTCAGTTGGTTAGAGCACGGAGCTTATACCTCCGCGGTTCTAGGTTCGAATCCTAGTAGGCGGACAGAGGTTTGCAAGAATCCCGAACGCAGTTTTTATATTAGAGATATATCTCCGCGGTCCCAGGTTCGAATCCTGGTGAGCGGACACTGGTTTTTAGTGTTTATTGAACAGGAGTAGGTTCCTGTCTTTTTACTTTTACACCACTAAGCTCTAGAAGGCGTTCGAATGCATCGCGTTCGAGAGTTTCTTCTTGTATGAGGGTGTCGGCAATCATGTCGAGCGCCTTACGATATTTTCGTACAATGAGTTCGGCATTTTTAAATGCTTGTTGCATAAGTTTGTGCACTTCATCGTCTATTTTTCCTGCCGTTTTTTCTGAATAATTTTGTTCTGAAGTAAGTTCGCGTCCGAGGAAGATAAGTTCTTGTGGTTTACCAAACGTAATAGGGCCAAAGGCGTCGCTCATACCATAGCGGGTGACGACAAGACGGGCGAGGCTTGAGGCTTCTTTGAGGTCGTTTGAAGATCCCGTGCTTATGTCACCAAAGATAAGTTTTTCAGAGGCGTAGCCACCAATTGATACTGCGAGATCGGCGAGGAACTGTTTTTTTGTTTTGAGGTTCATTTCTTCCGAGGGGAGTTTGAGGGTGTACCCACCGGCACGTCCACGGGCGACGATCGTCACTTTGTGTACGGGGTCAGCTTCTGGGATGACGGAGGAGACGAGTGCATGACCCGCTTCGTGGTAGGCGGTAATTTGTTTTTCCCTTGGGGAGATAACGCGCGATTTTCGTTCTGGGCCGAGAAGTACCTTATCGATAGAATTAAGAATATCGAGCTCGGAGACTATTTTTCTATTCGTACGCGCTGCATAAAGCGCTGCTTCATTGATTAGATTTGCGAGATCTGCGCCAGAGAACCCTGGGGTGCGTTCTGCTATTTTGCGAAGAGAGATTGTTTTTTCGAGGTGTTTATTGTTCGCGTGAAGGTGGAGGATGGCATCTCGCTCTCGTACATCAGGAAGATCAAGAAGGACACGACGATCGAAGCGTCCAGGGCGGAGAAGTGCGGAGTCAAGAATGTCGGGGCGATTTGTTGCAGCGATAATAATAACCTGTGTTTCACGTTCAAACCCATCCATCTCAACAAGGATTTGGTTAAGTGTTTGTTCACGCTCGTCGTTTCCTCCTCCAAGCCCTGCACCGCGTTCTCTTCCAATGGCATCTATTTCATCAATAAAAATAATTGCGGGTGCAGCCTTTTTTGCAGTAAGAAAGGCGTCGCGTACCCGTGAGGCGCCAACACCAACAAAGAGCTCTACAAATTCTGATCCAGAGATGTGAAAAAAGGGAACGTCAGCTTCACCCGCAACTGCGCGCGCAAGAAGCGTCTTTCCTGTTCCCGGGGGTCCCACAAGGAGGATACCGCGAGGAATACGTGCTCCTATGTCTACGTACTTTTTAGGAAACTTAAGAAAATCTACCACCTCCTTAAGTTCCTCTTTTGGTTCATCAAGTCCGGCAACGTCTTTGAAGGTAACCTTATCTTTTGCGTTTGGAGCAGAAAGTTTCACGTTTGATTTTCCGAAAAACATCGCCTGATTAGTACTTTTCTGGGCCTGTTTAAACATAAACCAGAAGATGGCGAGGATAAGAAGGGCAGGAAGAAGAGTAGGAATAAGAATACTCATCCAAAACATAAATCCGGATTCATTTTTGACTTCAAGATTAATGGTTTGAAGTTGCTCTTTTGAGACACCAAGGTTGGTGAGTGTTTGTGAGACACCTGTTTCGGATTCTTTTTGTGCAACAAGCACCGATTCATCTTTAAGGGTGGCTTTTATCTCGCTTCCGCTCACAATAAGCTTTGTGATTTCACCCGAACTAATTTTTTGTGCAATCTCTGAGAGATTTACTTTCTTTGGTTGTTTCTCAAAACCAATAAACTCTCCGACGATAAGTACAAGGAGAGCGAGAGTAAGAAATGCCCAGAATATATTTTTAAGAAGATCTTTCCAATTTTTAGATGATTCCATAGAAAAGTATCAAAAGCGTAATAAGAATTTTTAGTTGTTAATGATTTATTATATGACATGAAACTGCCCACAGCAAGGATATTCACAAAACCCCCACACCTATTCACTCCTGAACTTCGCGTGAGGCACAAAAGGGTAGGGTGTACCCGTAAAACTGTTAACTCGTTCGTGACCGAACTCAAACAGAACAGTTTTACGATACCCTATCTCTTTCGTGCAACTTCCGCTTTCGTTATGTCGTTTATATGCGTGGGGGTTTTGTTCGCGGGTTAGATATTATTATAAATAAAATGATTGAAGTTAAGTTCCCGTAGTTTTAAAAAGTGGCATTATGACATGTCATAATATGTGTATTGTGAAGATGCTGGTATGACGTAGCATACCACTTGCAGAGGGAATGTGGTGGGGGATGATAAAAAGAAAAGGCGCCTACGTTGATACGTAAGCGCCATTTGCTGATTATCCCTTGCTAGAGGGCGAGCCAGACGAGGATTCCGAGGATGGCGACTACCACCCCCGTCGTTGCGGCCGCGTGTCCCCCGAAGTGTCGGCCGACTGCCCACACTCCCACCGCGACTGCAGCGAGGAGCAGGAGCACTCCGAGGAATTTGAGACTGGCCCACAGCCAGCCCCAGTTCCACGGCGCACTTGCCTTCTTCGGGGCCGTGGTCGTGGCTGTCGTGGTCCCCGGAGACATAACATCACCTTCTGGGGTGACGCCGATATTCACCGTCACGCGAGTGGTGACGTTGATGTCGGGCCGGGTCGTGGTCACCGTGGTCGCGGTGCCGGTCGTCGTGTTGTTCGTCGCTGTCGCGTGCTTGCGCACGGGCGGATGATAATGCATCCTCCCGTACGGTCCTCGTCCCCACCCACCGCCTGGATTCCGTACCTCTTCCTCCATCCCATTGCGGGGATAGAAAGGCTGGTACTTCGGATCCATCGGATCAGGGGTAGCGGCGACCACAGGGGCCGGGGTCTCCAACGGGGTAGGGGATTGTCCATACGCCGTCAGAGAAAGAGAGAAAAACAGGGAAATGATCAGTGCGAAACGCATTGTTCATCTCCTCCTTTCATTGTTGATGATCTGTTTTCATGCCAGCACATTTTCGTATAAAAGTCAATCCCCCAAGTTTTTTGTTTGCACAGATTTGTGTTAAACTAGCTCTAGTTCATTTAGAAAACATCAACTATGGTAATCGGATTACCATAGTTGGGGAAGGGATGGTAATATAAGGTGACACAAAAGGATGTCGATTTGATACTTGAATACCAGACGTGTTCTGTGTTGCATCCGTTTACGTGTGGAAACGATAGTGGGCACCATACTTTGCTTCCTTATCTAAACACAAAAACGTGTGTAATCACCCTTATTTGTGTTAACTGTGATTACGTACAGGAGGTTGATGAGGAGCTTATGGCTGTGGTACGGATGATGCTTCCTGGTGCACGTGAGATAGAGCAGGCACTCAAAGCAGTGTCCATCATGAAGGAGAAACTAAAGGATGACGAATAAAAAACAATACTGCGACAATAATATGCGCAGTTTTTTGTACAAAAGTCAGACATTGGTGCCCTCGAGAGGAATCGAACCTCTATCGCAAGATCCGCAATCTTGCGTCCTATCCGTTGAACGACGAGGGCATAAAGCTAGAAGCTAGAAAAATGATGATCGTGGTTTTGTAAAAATCAATTTTTATTCCAGATTCCAGATTCTAAATTCTAGATTCTATTTGTTAAAAACGCAAGACGCGTCCAAGAAGATGGATAAATGATTCTTGGCGTTCGATTTCTGGTATAAAAGCGCTGAGTACTTCTTTTATTTCCGGGGCGTGTTCAGTAAGAAGATAGATATCTATGGGGAGCTGGAATTTTTTCTTTGGATGGATTATTAATTCTACGCACTCATTTCCAAGATTAATAACACTAAAGTCTTTGTAATCTCCAAAGGAATGCCAAGTATCAATAACTTTAATACCTTGATCATAGACTTCGAACGTAAAGGGGATTGCCGGTTTTTTGACACTCATAAGAATGTAGAAGAGAGCAATGAGGATGAAGATAAGAAAAAGGTAATCTTTTGTAAAAATAGCAAAAAGTGCAAAGAGAAGAGTCCCAGCGCCTATGCTCCAATACCAACGCGGGGGATGTTCGTATTCTAAAAACGATTGCGCGGGCCACTCTGCCATGAGTGTTGTACCGGAGGGTATTACGTTGTGGGCTTCAATTGTCTCCTGCACGGGTTCTTCTTTTTTTTCTTTTTTTGGCAATTCCTCTAGGATAAAATGTCTTTTTTTGGGTACGTGATGAGGAGCCGCATGGGAGTGTGGCGGTTTGGGTACTGTATTTTTTTTGAGATCAACGGTACGCATGTGTACTTATAATAAAAATCGCAAAATATACATTTCTCACGAG
>CAYIOQ010000048.1:4608-5887 GCA_964365055.1 uncultured Candidatus Saccharibacteria bacterium
GCACTGGTCTCACCTCTTTTCTTTTCAAGGATTTCTTCCTATAATTTAACTGGTTTCAAGCAATTTGCAAGGAAGCGGGATTAGTATAGTGGCAGTACATATCCTTCCCAAGGATAGGGCGCCAGTTCGATTCTGGTATCCCGCTCAAAACCGGAAATTCTCGGGCAAAAACCTGAATTTCGCCTGAATTTATGGCATTTCTAGGAGGTTCTAACCTCTTTAATTCCTCTTCTGCATGTGGCAGACCCGCATAAAGAATTTTGAAGGGTTTCTTTAGTGTTAATGAGACTTTTCGATTAGAAACAATGAGGTTCGAACCAAGACATGAGAAGATGGCTCGTTTCCTCTCTATGGTACCTTCAGCGAACCAAATCCGCCCATGGTGAGCAAGATTAAAAGTCTTCTCACTTAGTTCAACCCATTCTCCAAGTTCTTTTCCTTGTTTTTTAAGCTCATCTTCAAGGGATGCTTTTTGTTTGAGTAGGGAACTCTTAACTGTTTTTAGCTCTTCAGAGGTCATTATTTCTTCGTTCGCATTCTCTGGGGAGGTATATTTAAGAATGAGATTATCTAACTGAACTGTAATTCGTTCATACTTTTTTTGTTTTTCCACAAGCGTAGTTTCTCGTGCACTAGCCTCCGTTTTTCTTATCTCGTGTAAAAAATGAAGAGCCCATTTGTGGAAACGTTCAGGAATTGTTAATTGAGCAAGAGTATCGTCGATTTGCCTATGGAGTTCTTTTACCTCTATCGATCTCTCTGTGCAGCTGGGGTTTATCTTTCTGGTACAGTGATAAAAAATATAATGATGGACGTTGCCATTCTTTTGTTTTTTGAACTTTTCTTCTCCTGTAATCATTGCGCCACAAGGACAGTGCATGAGCCCTGTAAATGCTAATTTGTGCGTCTTAGGACGTGGTTTCCCTTTTCTTCCCAAAATAAATTGCACTCGGTCGAATTCTGACTCCGTAATCATGGGTTCATGTTTTCCTTGAATCCAATTTCCACTTCCTATCGGCCATTCATACCAACCATAGTAGAAAGGGTTACTAAATATCAGATAAAGGGTACTAAGAAGAGGCTTTCTTTCTGGTCTTTTTGGTGTGGCGGGTTGTGTGAGGTGAAGTGTATTTACGGCAATATCGTAAAGTTTTGGGACAGTATAGTTTCCTGTAAGCATCATCTGCCAGAGTTGTTTTACTATCTCAAAGCGTCGTAAGTCGTTACGGGCTAAAGGCAATTTTTAGGTGCTAAAAGTGGTAATATACCGTTATATTAT
>CAYIOQ010000049.1:0-5819 GCA_964365055.1 uncultured Candidatus Saccharibacteria bacterium
ATCCAAAGGGAGAAGCGGGTGTTATTGCTATTTTTGGTTCACTCATGAAAAAAGGTAAAACTCCAACCATTTTTGGAGACGGTACAAAAACACGCGACTATGTATACGTCGATGACATCGTGCGCGCAAACGTCCTTGCTCTAACAAAAGGTAATAATATGACAATAAATCTCGGATGGGGGAAAGAGATACAAGACAAAGAAATTTTTGATATTATCGCAAAAACAACAAAATTCAAAAAAAATCCCAACCTTGCCCCTCGTCGCGATGGAGAACTTTCACGCTCATCCCTTGATGTAAAAAAAGCAAATAAAACCATTGGTTGGAAACCAACCATAAAACTCCAAAACGGAATCGCAAAAACCATCGCCTCCCTCTAGGTATCCCCCCTTGACTTATTAAACGATTAACTTATAATATAAGCATTATGGCTTCGGCCTCCGAGGACCTCTATAGAAATATAGAGGTCCGATTTTTTATATATACTCTTTTAAAGCCACTAGTATTTTTTTAAATTCCTTCGTGGGAACAATGTCCACCTTACGCAAAAGACGCTTATTGCTAATTACCCGTGCCTGAGTAAGTTTAACCCATACCGGCCTCTGATACACTTGGTTGGTGTTACGATTCCTTGCTTGGACTTGAATCCTAAAATGAAACGGATCTTCTTTTTCTTTAGTTGTGACCGGTAAAATAAGCAGGGTGTGTTTATTATAAACTCGTACCACCAATACCGGCCTCTCAAAATTTTCATGCTTACCGTCAATCTCCGCACCAAGATTAATTCCAAGGACACTCCACCAAATTTCACGCGGATGAGCAAATAACTTTCTCCCCCTCTTCCTCGATAATTTTCTTTAACGTATTCCACGCATTAAAATCTTTTTTCATACTACAAGTTATAGAATAAATATAATCTCCACCACAACAATAATATTAAAATTTTTTATACACCCCAAAAATCATCCTCTGAAAAGATTTTGGTAATTCCTCAACCAAGACATATCCCACATGACGAATGTATGCAAACACTATCGCCAAAAATGGACGATGATAGTGCTGTTTATATATTTGTATCAGTTTAATCGAATTCCTAAGTTGCATGGGCTTATAACGCGCTCCAATAGCCCCACTACGCAACATAAACCGAACTCCGTGTGTTGGAAGATTCCCTAGTTTTCCAATAACTCCTAATCGCAACCATAATTCATAGTCCTCCACATGACGCGCTATCTCATCTTCTCTATATCCGCCACACGAAAGAACCTCCTCTTTTCTGAACATCACACTCGAATGCGTAAAACAATTTTTAAACAAAATCTTATTCTTTACATCTTCATCTGTTTCTGGGGATAGAAATCTAAACAGCTCCACCCCATCCTCGTTCACAACAATTGTTCCTGTTCCAACAAGAACGTAATCAAGATGCGTATCAAGAAAATCTATCTGTCTTTCAAGCTTATCTTTTTCCGCCCACACATCGTCATCATCGATACGCGCAATGTATTCACCTCTCGCTAACCGCAACCCCTTGTTAAGCGTCTTTTGTATACCGAGATTTGTTTCATTTGCCACATAGACAACGCGCGCATCCCTATGCACAAAACTCTCCACAACAACCTCAATGTCGTCTGTCGAAGCGTCGTTAATCACAATCAACTCAAAATTAGCATAGGACTGACTCAAAACACTTTCTATCGAATCCTTAATCCACCTCGCGCCATTATGCGTCGGGAGTGATATTGAAACTTTTGGAATATCCATTAAATTTAAAATTTTTATTTTTCATTGTCATTCCCGACTTGATCGGGAATCCAGTTCGTAGAAAGGTCCTTCCATTCAAGGTTATCCTTTTCTATAAGCGCGAGCTTCCACGCCCTATTCCATTTCTTTAACTGTTTTTCTCTTCGTATTGCAGAACTTACATCTGTTGTCTCTTCAAAATATACAAGTTTATGAACATGATATTTTTCTGTAAAGCCTTTTACCAAATCATATTTGTGCTCATAAATTCTCCCCTCTAAATTATTTGTGACACCAATATAGAGCATGCCATTCTTCCTACTCGCAAGAATATAAACATAGTACATAATAGTCTAGATTCCCGCCTTCGCGGGAATGACAAATTCTCAATGTATTAGGTGGCAAAAACCTTCAGCATCTTCTCATATTCTTCTACTATACGCTCCCACGTGTAGTGCGACTGCCACAGCTCGTATGCTTTTTCTGCCATTTCTCTTCTTGTTGTCTCACTACTCAAAAGATCATTAACAACATGGGCCATCTCATCCGGAGTCTTCACGATTTTTATTATCTTTTCATGGTCCCTCACGTTCCCCGCCTCGGTGGTAATAAACGGCGTCTTCGAAGCAAAAGCTTCATACATCACAAGGGGCGCACACTCAACTTGAGAACCAAACAAAAAGAGATCTGCCTCCTGATACGCCGACACCACCCACTCCCGCGGGATATCCTGCAAAACTCTAATGTGCGAATTTAAAAACGCATTTAATTTGCACAAGGGGTAACAACTGTACCATGTACGACCCGATGGACGCTCCCCAATAACAACAAGGGTTGTATCCTTCCGATGCATCTTCCGAAATGCATCGATTACAAAAAGATGTCCTTTCGCAAAATAATGATTTGAAATCGAAATAATCATCTTTGGCGTCGTAATCCCATACTTCTTTTTAAAACCCAACGGCTCTACCAAAAATTCCTCCCCGGCACCATTCGGAATAACCACAGCCTTGTCGACAACCCCATACTGTTCCCCAAAAATATAGTCTTGATAATTCGAAGACATATAAACAAGCTTATCGTATTGCTTCAAATACTCTGGGAGCGTATCAAAATACACCTTGTAGGCAGGCGAGCGAAGCCGCGAATATCCGCAAGGAATAAAAACTTTTTTTGCTTTTACTTTTTTGAGAATAGAAAATGTCAAATCCGTACACCAAATCTGTGCCGCGTAATTTACGATGACATCAAAACCGCCGGAGATAAGAAAATCCTGATATCTCTTTTTTTCTTCATCAGTGCCCCTTATCCCTTTTGCGCTATTCCCTGAAAGCTGAAACTCCTCAATGGAAACCCCATGAATTGTCTTTTCCACACGTTCAGAAACTACCGATGTCGCAACGGTTACGATATGGCCACGTTTCACAAGGCGCTCGGCGAGTTGGCGAACGACCTCCTCGGCCCCACCCTTCCGTGGCTCATAAAACTCAACTGTGAATAAAATACGCATATAAAAATAATCACCCGATGCCTAATAAATGACCTTAATCGTTGTAAAAATAGGGCATCAATTCAACCACCAAGATATATTTTGAAGCTTGATTAAAAATAGCTCTAATCGTCCCTTTGTCTAATTCTTTATGATTAGGTTTCGCTTTCAAGGTGAAGCGCAACAGCTTCTTCAATATTCTTAGCCAATTCATCTAAAGTCTTACCCTGTGTAACAAATGGCAAATCAACGCCTTCTGCTACATAATAGGAATCTCCCTTAGAAACTTGTACTTGAATAATATGTTTCATGATGAGTCTATAATGCCACAACAAACGATAAAAAACAACAGCAACGGCAATGAGTTATCTTTCCAGCCCCATCGTCCTAAATAACTCTTGAAATCTCTTTTCGTAAGTGTGCTCCCGTATTGTGCGTTCATAGCCTGCTTGCGCGATCACCCTTCGTTCATCTTCGTGTACAAGGTAATATTTCGCCTTTTCGATAAGATCTGCCACATTCTTAAAAATGACAATCTCTTTCCCGTCGATATAGTAATCCCTGAGATTGTCTGCGTCTGCTGTCAAAAGAAATCCCCCACACCCTGGTATCTCAAAATTTCTTCCCTTTATCTGCTCACGCCGCTTGTTCCACAATGATCTTGCGTTATTAACCCACATGTACGGCGTTTGTATAAAATAAGAATTATCTGTCCTTCTATTCAAAAAAATCTTCGCTATCTGTTTTATATCAATCGCCCCCGACCCCTTTGTAAGGTTGAGGTTAACACGGCTTTCAGAAAAAATGCGAACCATGCCCTCTTGATCTATTCGCCCATTCGACCATCCATTTCCCCAACACTGAAGGTCTATACCGGCATCCGCGATCCTTTTTGTAACCTCCCTTCTATCGCTATGGGGCTGTCCAACAAACGTCACGTCGTATCTTAGCTCCACACCAACCACTGGTCTATATGTTCGAATATTGCACGCCCACTGTGTCTTAATTACATTGTTATATCCAATCTTCCTATACTTTTCTGGAGCCCAAGAATCTGTCGTCGAAACATAATGGAAATAAGACGCATAAAACTTTGAAAAATTATCAAATCTCCAGTGGTCGTCGGCAAACCAATTAAACGTCGTCGCCCCACTTTTTTCTGTAATTGTTTTAATTGTCTCTTTTTTAATCTCATCGGTAAACAAGAAAAAAAAGCATAACGCCGGTTTTTCTCGAATAACAGTCTCTACAAGTTTTTTATTCATCTCCTCCTGCCTCACTGATTGCATCACTTCATCGAAAGGAAAATAGACGATCTCGTGCTTCTTATCTTCCATCGCAACAAGTGACTCATAAAAATTATAGTGCTCAAAACTAAACCCTCGTTTTGGATCACCATAATCGTATTTCATGCCTACATAAAGAATTTTCATCCCGTTAGAGCTAGGAAGCGCCTCAATCTATTTTTAAGATAACGCTTACCCATACCTGATTTTAAATATTTTTCTCTCGACCTAGAATCAACATCTCCTTTACACGCCTCATAATATATAAGTTCAAACGGGCCCCTGTTCTTAGTCCAACCCCCTTTATTAGTACTGTGTTCCTTGAGGCGCTTCCGTAAATCCATAGTAGAACCTGTATACCATACACCGTCCTTCATACTACGCAAAACGTAGACATAATAAAACTGACTAGCTCTAACGGGATTCATCAGAACAATAATTTTGTTACAAAAAACTTTAGACAATATTCTACATACTTCGCAAAAATAAGAGGTCGATATGCAACGAAATCTTGATCCCTTAAGAGAGAGGCGTACATATCAATGAGAGCTTCGTAACTCTTCCTTCTGTCTTTCGATGCCTGACTACCATGCATCCTGTACCTTACGAGAGGTTCTCGTGCTGGTTGTATTTTTGATCGCAAAGCCACCTTAAGCCACGTTCTATAATCTTCTCCAATAGCAACCCTAAGAGGAAACCCACCCACCTCCTCGAATAACGTCCGTCGTATCACAATGGATGACGTCCCTATAAAGTTACCACGAAGAAGCTGCTGCGCCACCCTACCACCCCACATTCCACCCGCCATCTCTGAAAAAAATCTGAATCGAAACGGCTCACCAAAAAACTCCATATCAGCATACACCAATCCTATACTCTCATCGGAAAAAAACGGAACCTGTTTTTCAAGCTTATGTTTATTCCATATATCATCCGCATCAAGAAATGCAATAAATTCACCGTGTGAATGCACCACACCAAAATTTCGAGCAGACGAAACACCCTCGTGCTTCTTTTCATAATAACGAACACGATCTCCATATATCTTCATAACTTCCGACACCCCATCATTCGATTCGTCATCAACAACAATAACTTCAAACGAATGATATGTTTGAAGTAACACAGAATCAATCGCCTCTCTCACAAACAAAGAAGCATTATACGTAGGAATAATAACGGAAACTAATCCTTTTTGAATTCGTCCATCCATACTTCTAAAATCTCCTCTTCTTTGCCGAGAATAGACATATTTCATTTATATTCCAATCTTCCAGTCTCCTTTTTCAATAAAGGCCTCT
>CAYIOQ010000050.1:0-3674 GCA_964365055.1 uncultured Candidatus Saccharibacteria bacterium
TGCGCAAATGCCTTGTTAGCCTCTGCCATGCGGTGCATATCACCACGTTTCTTCACAGCAGCTCCCTCTTTTTGTATTGCAAGCAAAAGCTCCTCGGCAAGTTTCTCCGTCATGCCCTTTCCTGTCTTTTTTGCCTGAGCTGCTCCGATAAGCCACCGTAAAGCGAGTGCAAATCTTCGTGTGGGGCGCACCTCGCGTGGAACCTGATAGTTTGCACCACCAACCCTACGTGATGCCACCTCAACGGTTGGTGCCACATTATCGATTGCCGTCTTAAGCACCTCCGAAGGATTAAGTTTTGTTTTTTCTGCAACAATATCAAGGGCGCCATACATAATTTTCTCGGCAGCCGCCTTTTTTCCATCAGACATAAGCTTATTTATAAAACGCGTAACCTCTACGCTTTCGTAAACAGCATCTGGTTCAAGTTCCCGTGTATATTTTCTTTTTCTACGCATATATTAATTACTTTGCTTTAGGTCTTTTTGCACCATACTTGGAGCGTTGTTGTTTTCTATTCTGAACACCAGAAGTATCGAGTCTCCCACGTACAATGTGATAACGTACGCCTGGCAAGTCCTTCACCTTTCCTCCTCGAATCATCACCACAGAGTGTTCTTGTAAGTTGTGGCCTTCACCAGGAATATAGGCAGTTACCTCCATACCGTTTGTAAGCCTCACGCGCGCAATTTTACGCAACGCAGAGTTTGGTTTCTTTGGTGTTGTAGTCGATACCTTAATGCACACCCCACGTTTGAAAGGTGACGATGATGCAATAGGTTTATTTTTTAATGAATTAAATGTCGAATCAAGCGCAGGCGCTTTTGATTTCTTTGGAGGAACTACCCTCCCACTCTTAACTAGTTGATTAATTGTAGGCATGTACCAGTGCTTAGTAGTTAGGACCTAGTGCCTAGTAGTTAGGACTTCAAAAAGATGGTCATCCTAAGCCCTAGGTCCTAAGAACTAAGTACTTTATATTATATAGTGTTTAAATGTAACAGAATTTATTCTGTACGTCAACTTTTTGTACTCGTCCATATACATTACACCTAATCCATAAAAATCTAATCATCCACGCGAACGTTATAAACTCACTCCCAAGTCCTGCTCCCGTATCTGACGATCGTGGTTATGACAGGTACAACAATGAAATACAAGTTTGTGGTATGTTATCGCATACCACAAAATATAAAAATCCCCCGAGGTGTTTGTCGAGGGATACAAGAAGAAATATAAAAAGTTGGAAAGTCAAGAGAATCAAAAGGATAAAAACCTCAAGGGTTCTAGCTTCAGCGGAACTTCCTGGCGGGCGCCAGACCGATGCTGGAGTAACGACCACCACCGTCCCAGCTGCCGACGCTCAGCCCATCAGCACCGAAGTGACCGACGTAGACACGGCCGCCGACCGAAGTGCAGTCCGAGCAACGCACGTAAACATTCTCAAAAAGTCGTTCGCCTGTCGCCATATAATAACCTAAGACAGTGTACACCATCACTCTCGCGCTCGGCACCTCTTCTTTGTCGAAAAGGAGAGCTTGTTGTTCTTGATAGGTCTTGTTTATTGAATCCTCAACAGGTGTCTTTCTCACAAGATGCCATTTTGTTTCTCCACGGTTGTTGGCAAAAGACTCATCGTTGTACCATGTTAAATCCCAAAACAAACACAAAACCTTGTCTCGCACATCGAGAATCGAAAGCGGAAAGACGGCGACAAGGATGTGAGAATCTTTTGTCTCATTGAGGTCCGCTTCAGAAAAAGGAATCTTGGAAAGAAAATCAAGTTGTTGTCTTGTCGGGTTCACTCCGAAATGCTGGATTGCCTCTTCGATGCCGAAATAATTCTTGCCCATGATGGCACGAGCACGTTTCTGACTCGTACTTGGTGTGAAGACAGTTTTTGTTGTCGTTTCTTCTACACCAGGTGTTTTGGTTACAGCGATCGATGGTACTGTCTGAACCTGAGGGTAGAGAGAGTTCCATCCATATTCTCCTGCTACCCCTAAACTCAAGAAGAGAAAAGAAAGAGCGGCATATCTAAGAAAAGTTACGTGTCGGGAAATCTTACTCATCCATAACATCCAAATAGGAATCTTCCCCATTACTATGTCTCTTTGATCTGCCTCTGGAAGGTACTTCATCCATTCCCAGCGTGTCATAGTTCCCTACCTCCTTTATTTGCTTCCTTTGAAAGGAGCTGGAGTCATGATATCACAAAAAGGGAAATTATACAACTGACACTATGGAAGTCGGACTTCCATAGTGGGAAGAATGTGTCGTTTTTATAGAAATAAGGAAAGAAGAAAATTGATTACTGGTCGGATAAGAGAGAGTCCGAAGAAGATAAAAGTAAAAAAAAGGAGGAGACTATATTGTTCAAGAAATAGTTGTATTTCAATAAACTTATGAGGAAGAAGGGCAAAAAGAACCTTCGAACCATCGAGAGGTGGAATAGGAACAAGATTAAAAACGGCAAGCGATACATTTATCGTGATAATGCTACTAAAAAGTAAAAGCGTTATAGGGTTAAGCATCCCAATATAATCAAATCCGCGAATGGTGAGAGTAAAAAGTCCCGCAAAAATCAAATTCGAAAGAGGTCCCGCCAGACCAATAAGCCCACCGCCTAGCTTTGGGTTTTTCAAATTATATGGATTGTACGGCACGGGTTTTGCCCAACCGAAGATAGGAGCTCCAGAAGTGTAGAGAAGCAACGGTAGAGCTACGGACCCTATTGGGTCTATATGAGATATTGGGTTTAGAGTGAGCCTCCCCTCCCGTCGTGCGGTCGGATCCCCCAACATCTCTGCAACATAACCATGAGAAATCTCATGAATAATGATCGAGAAGAGCAAAATGGCCAATTGTACAAATACTATTGAATAATCCATATATATATGTTAAGTAGTAAAGATTAACTATATTATTATGAAACAATGTTTTTTCTGTGAAAAAAGTGGAATCAAGGTGGGCATGAGAATCCTCCTCAGAGGTAATTATAACCCAACAAACATGTTTAAGAAACAGCCTAATCTCCAGTGGTTTAAAAATCCTATGGGGCCAGGAAGAGTAAAATCATGTGTGAAGTGTATCAAGACTATCGCCAAGAAAGGTTTAGGCGTCTAAGAGTAAGCTGCACACGATAATCCTCTTTGATAAAAGGTTCAACACCTTTTATTTTAATTAGAGTTTAAATAATCAACGCATTAAGAGAAATCCACAACCGAACAGTTGCGGATTTCTCTTATAATGTTTAAAATATGGACAACAAACGTCGAAAAACAATATCCTCTTCTTTTATTAATAATTTAATAACTATTTTTAGAATTTTTCTATGAAAAAATACATATCATATTTTTTATCATCTTCGATTTCCTTGTTTCTGATATTTGGTCTTGTACAACCAGCAGACGCATTTTCCCTTAAAGTTCCCGCGTTTTTTAAAGCGGCGCTTGCAAGACTTCAGGCTAATCCGACGAGTGGATTGGCCCAGATAGCTCCCCCTCCTGGTGATCAGCTACCCCCTCCACCACCATCTCAGCCAACCAACTCACCAACTCCCCCTCCGGGTGACCAGCTACCCCCTCCACCACCAATTGGGACATATCAGCAACAACCAGGGACATATCAGCAACAACCAGGGACATATCAGCAACAACCAGGGACATATCAGC
>CAYIOQ010000050.1:3774-5701 GCA_964365055.1 uncultured Candidatus Saccharibacteria bacterium
AACAACCAGAACAACAAGGACAACCATGTGCCCCAGGAGCAAAATGTTTTGACACAGGACAACAAGGACAACCAGGACCATGTGCCCCAGGAGCAAAATGTCCCCAAGGACAAGGTGGACAACCATGTGCCCCAGGAGCAAAATGTTATGAACGACAAGGACAACCAGGAAAACAAGGACAACCTGAAGAAAAACCAGAACAACAAGGACAAAACTTCAATCAAAATACTCAAGATTTTGTAGTCACAAACATGATGCTTGCCAACTGGAAAAAGTTGCTCAAACAACTTGAAACCCTAATGACAAAAGCCTTGAAACTAGGAATTGGATCACCCCAAGATGTTGTTGATGCACTCTCGAAAGTAAAAGCACTCTTGGCGTCTTCACCATCTGAAATAGACCCAGAAGCACTTTCTAGTTATATGGATACACTCCGCGAAGAGCAACAACAATTACAACGCCTAACAAAAGAATGGCCCCAAATGATGAAGATGATTAATGCCGGAATCACGCAAGCCAAAAGAAATTACAGTAGCGATCAAAAAACAGTAGCGAAGCTTACACCTAAGGGATTTGATTTAACAAAAACGCTTGGTGAAGAACTAGCACTGCTAAACCAAATTATAACAACGCGTGATACAGCTGCCGCACTAATGAAAGAAGGGAAAAGAGATGAAGCATTTGATGCATTGAATGACATGAAAGACCTGATGGACGCATTCTTCGAAAAAAGTGCATTCATCCAGTTGGTTAATAATTCCAAGAATTTCGTCTCTAGCTCAAAAAAGATTCCTACACAGCTAAAAAGCTATATTGCAAAACTAAACAAAAAAGGTATTGATACCTCAGAATTACAATCTTTAGTAGATGAGCTTGTATCTAAAATAAATGAGATAAACGCGTTGCTAAAATCCTCCAGCATGGACCCAGAGACACTTATGTCAACGATGGAGGAGTTCTATGCCCTCATACAACAAATTCGTGATTGGGCTGAAGCTAACGCCGAGAATACCCCATTGCCACCACTTTCGAATCAATCCTATCAATCATTCACTATTCCACAAGGTTTTGGATCTCAACAAGGACAAGGTGGACCACAAGGACAAGGTGGACCACAAGGACAAGGTGGACCACAAGGACAAGGTGGACCACAAGGACAAGGTGGACTAGGAATTCCAATGTTCTAACAAATCCAGAAACAAAAACCCGAGGGATCTTTCTCGGGTTTTTGTTTTAAGCTATATTCATAATAAACCAGAAAAACAATATCATAGGTATTTCTATAAAGTAAAGTCGAATAAATTTATACGCCCGTGTGGTAAAATTAATAAACCTATGAAGAAAATAATTATTGCCTCTAAAAATCCTGTGAAAATTAAAGCGACGCTCGATGGATTTCAACAGATGTTTCCAAATGAACACTTTGAGGTCGAGGGGGTTTCTGTCCCCTCAAATGTAGCAGATCAACCACGAAGTGATAGAGAGACCTTTCAGGGAGCCGTAAACCGCGTAAACAATGCAAAGAGTCATTCACCACAGGCAGACTACTGGGTGGGCATGGAAGGGGGCGTAGATGAACACGATGAATATCTGGGAACGTTTGCGTGGATTGTCGTTCATTCAAAAGAACAACGTTGGGGTAAGGGAAAAACAGGTACCTTCTTTCTACCAACCCCGGTTGCCTCACTTGTAAGACAAGGAAAGGAGCTTGGTGATGCAGATGATATCGTTTTCGGTGGCACTAATTCAAAACAAAAAAATGGAGCCATCGGCATGCTTACCGACAATCTCATAGATCGCGCTCATTTTTATACTTTAGCAACTATCTGTGCCCTCATTCCCTTCAAAAAACCACATTTATATTAAAGTTTTTCCGCAATAGGCCATAAGTAATTGTTACCGTAATCTACTCTGTAGACATACGGTT